>JABIUG010000452.1 GCA_018700655.1 Rhodospirillaceae bacterium
CCTGATCGGCTCGTCGCTGGCACGAGTCGTGCGCCGCGAAGGCCTGGCCGACCGGATCGTGGTCTGCGCCCGACGCGACGAGACCCTCCAGACCGCCATGGATCTGGGTCTGGCCGATCAGGTCACGAAAGACCCAGCCGAAGCGGCCAAGGACGCCGATATCGTGCTGATCTGCACGCCGATCGGGACCAACGGCGCGATTGCACAGGCGATTGCACCGGTGCTGAAGCCGGGCCAGATCGTCACTGATGTCGGCTCGGTCAAACAGGCGGTGATCGAGGCTGTCTCTCCGCATATGCCCGAGGGTGTGCATTTTGTTCCCGGACACCCGCTGGCCGGAACAGAGAGCACCGGGCCCGAAAACGGTTTCGATACGCTGTTCGAAGGGCGCTGGTGCGTTCTGACACCGCCTGAAGGCACGGATCAGGCAGCCGTCGAAAAGGTCGCCGAACTGTGGCGGCGGGCGGGCTCCCAGGTCGATGTGATCGACCCCGCGCACCACGACTGGGTGCTGGCGATCACGTCACATCTTCCGACCCTGATCGCCTTCAACATCGTCAATACGGTGGCCGACCTGGAAGAAAGCACGCAGCAGGAAGTCATTAAGTATTCGGCCACGGGGTTCCGCGATTTCACCCGGATCGCGGCACAGGATCCGATCATGTGGCGCGATGTCTATCTCAACAACAGCGAGGCCGTGCTGGAGATGTTGCAGCGCTTCAGCGAGGACCTTTCGCGTCTGCAACGAGCTATCCGCTGGGGCGAAGGCGACGTGCTGGAAGATATCTTCCGGCGAAGCCGCGACATCCGGCGCGGTATCATCGACGCCGGTCAGGCCGACCCGCCGGAGCCAGTTGACCCGGGCTAGAGCGGATTCACAGGTTCAAAACCCCGCTTCGGCAGGGATGACGGGGCCAACCGGATAGACCGGGATTGGGCCGACCGAGAGCATGCCGTTCTGGATCGAGACATCGACCGCAAGACGCTTGCGACCGTCATCCTGGCGTTGCGCCATGATGTCGAGCGCGGTACCCGCGACAACCGCCTGACCCGGCTCAAGGCTGCCGGCCTTTTCCATGGCTTCGAGCAGATCACGATAACCCACGACATCAGCGCGAAACGCACCGATCGGACGCAACAGGCTGTCGAGAGCAAGCGTCCCGTCAGCTGCAACATCAAGCGGCGGCCAGTCGAGCTTGAGATCGGTGACTTCGATGACGCCGCCGGTCAGACGCCAGGCCTCAAGGCTTCCGGCCAGAGAACCCTGATCAGGCAGGTCACCGACCCAGCGCAGCGTGGTCGACACATGGGGAATGACGGCATCGAAGGGCGGCACGACATTGCCGGCCAGCCCCAGGCCGTTAATGACAACCGAAACATCATGAGCCGGTTCTTCCTCGACCGCCTGGTAATCCAGCGTCAGGCCATCGGCGGTCACCGGCGGCTGGTTCAGTTCATGCCAGACCACGATGCGCCGGAACGCCGCATGCAACGTGCTCATCCGGCCATCGTCCATCCCGATCGTGGCCGAGCCGCTATCCATCGTGACCGACAACATCCGCAAGCGCTCGCCATCGTCGATCTGCAGGGTCTGCTCTGACGGCAGTTCAATCGCGAAGGATGCCAGGGTCCACGGTTTGAACCGTGCTATCAGAAACGGCCCCTGCCAGACACTTTCGCCGCTGCGCTCCTGCCACGTGATCACCGGGTCCCTGACCCGGATATCAAGCGCAAAGGGGAATCCTGTGACCTCGGTCGTACTGTAGGTCGCATGCCACGCCTTGCCCGGCGCCGGAGCGGCCCAATAGGCAACCCACTCGTCGGAGCGAGACGCCATGACGTTCCAATAGACGATGTAAGCCACGACAAGCATGACCAGGACGGCGAGAGTGGCGATAAGGGCACGACGCATGGATCGAGGTTATAGGCGTTATTGCTGGCCGACTGAACCCGCGCAGATGATCAAACCGCGATGCCGGTGATTGCCAGCGACGCTTTTGTTCCCTACATCACCGACCATGAAGGCCGTCGGCGATCCCTCCCCGATTCTCCACACCGAAACCAATGGCGACATCTGGGTCTTCGGTTATGGCTCGTTGATGTGGAGGCCGGGATTTGACGTCCTGGAGCGCCGCATGGCGCGCATTCACGGCTATCACCGCGCCTTCTGTGTCTATTCCCACTGGCATCGCGGCACCCCGGAAAAGCCGGGCCTGGTGCTGGGGCTCGATCGTGGCGGCTCGTGCCGCGGCGCGGTCTATCGGGTCGCAAAAGCAAGCGCCCGTGCCGCAGTCGACTATCTCGATGCCCGTGAACGTGTCACCGACGTCTACCATCCCCACTGGACCACGGCGCGCACGGCGGAGGGCCATGTCACCGCGTTGACCTACGTGCCGCGCTATCGCACCCATATCCAGTACGCGGGCAAGCTGCCGGCCGCCGAGGCCGCCGATCTGCTGGCCCACGGCGTCGGCAACTCCGGGCCGGGCTGGGAATACCTCGAAAACACGGTCGCCCACCTCATCGAAGAAGGCATCCGCGACACCCACCTGTTGGAGCTGAGAGATCGGGTACGGGTGATCAGAGGTTAACGCCCGGCCTCCGGAACCTCGCCGATATCTCGATAGACCAGCCCGCCCCGCGCAACGATGGCGTCAACTTCGCGGTCAGCACCGCCGGAAACACCACCGATCCGCAAGACGGTATCACAGCGCTCTGCCAGTGCCAGGGACATCGGCATCATCAACGCCTCGTAGTGTTCCACACCAGCGACCTCAATCATGGGCAGGGCGTTGTTGACGCCAATCACCGGAACATGGCCCTTTTTCCAGACCGCCAGGGCGGCTGCATTCGTAGCCTTTTGATTGATAGAGCGTTGCTCATCGGTTGCCGTTGAACCAAAGGGGCCGGCGACCATGATCCACATCGGTTTTGGGCTCAGGACCCAGCAGCCCGGGATTCTGCGATCGCCTCGTGATGGCGGATGACTTCGGCGATCACGAAGGCCAGGAACTTCTCGGCAAACTCGGGCTCCAGCCCTGCTTCGGTCGCAAGGCGGCGCATGCGTTCGACCTGGCGGGCTTCGCGCGCAGGATCGGACGGCGGCAGGGTCGTCTCGGCCTTGAGATGGCCGACCTTGCGCGTCAGTTTGAAGCGTTCCGCGAGCATCTGGATGATCGCGGCATCGAGATTGTCGATGCTGGCGCGCAGGTCCAGAAGCTCATCAGGGATCACACCCTGGGTCATGTTGTCGTTTTCAGCCATGATTTCGGTTTCCTCACCGACAACAGCCTTACCCGATCAGGCGCATTTGGAGAAGCCGCACGAGGTGCAGAGGTTGCAGCCTTCCTGGTGGATCAGGCTGGCTTGGCTGCAGCGCGGGCAGGTATCGGGCAGGCGCAAACCGCCGCCCTCGCCCGCCGCACGGGCCAGAACCTCGACATTGTCGCCGCCATCGCGGTGGATGAAACCGATATTGATCATGTGGGTTTCGAGGATTTCTCCGATCGCGGCCAACAGTGACGGAACATAACGGCCATCCATCCACTGCCCGCCACGCGGATCGAACACAGCCTTGAGTTCCTCGACCACGAAGCTGACATCGCCACCCCGGCGGAACACCGCCGAGATCATGCGCGTGAGACCAAGGGTCCAGGCGTAATGTTCCATGTTTTTGGAATTGATGAAGACCTCGAACGGACGCCTTCGGCCGTCGCGCACGACATCGTTGACCGTGAGATAGATCGCATGATCGCTTTCGGGCCAGCGCAGCTTGTAGGTCTGGCCGGGCAACACTTCGGGCCGGTCGAGCGGCCGGGTCATGTAGACCACCCCGCCAGTCTCGTAGGCATCCGACGGTGTTGTTGTCGCCGGCTCGTTCAGGGCCAGTTGCGTCTGGGCTGTGTCTTTCGGTTTGGCTTCGAGCACTGCGCCGGTGACATCGTTGGGCCGGTACGTCGTGCAACCCTTGCAGCCGCTCTCATAGGCCATCTGGTAGACGTTCTTGAAGGCCTCGAAGGCGATGTCCTCGGGCACGTTGATCGTCTTGGAAATCGAGCTGTCGACGTATTTCTGCACCGCGGCCTGCATCTTCAGGTGATCTTGCGGGTGCAGGGTCTGGGCATCGACGAAATAGTCGGGCAACGGCGTCTCGGCGCCCTTTATGCGGCGATAAAGACGCACGGCATAATCGGAAACTTCCTCGGCACGGCGGCTGCCATCGGGCATCAGGACGTTGCGGGTATAGGAAAAGGCAAAGACCGGCTCGAGGCCCGACGAGATATTGTCGGCAAAGAGCGAAATGGTGCCGGTCGGTGCAATCGAGGTAACCAGCGCGTTGCGGATGCCGTGGCGCGCGATCGCTTCCCTGACATCGTCATCGAGCTCAGCGACACTCTCACCTGCCAGATAGGCATCGCGCTCAAACAGCGGAAAAGCACCTTTTTCCTCGGCCAGCCCGGCCGAGGTCAGATAGGCCTGACGCTGCAGGCGTTTCATCCATGTTTCGGTGAGCGCCAGCGCGTCCGGACTGCCGTAACGCGCCTTCATCATGATCAGTGCATCGGCCAGACCAGTGACACCCAGCCCGATGCGGCGTTTGGCCACGGCCTCGTTGCGCTGGGCCTCCAGCGGGAAGCGCGAGACATCGACGACGTTGTCCATCATGCGCACGGCAGCAGCCACGGTGCGGTCGAAGGCTTCAACATCGAGTGCGGCGTCGTCGCCAAAGGGGTCGGTGATGAAGCGCGCCAGGTTGATCGAACCCAGCAGGCAGGCGCCATAGGGCGGCAGCGGCTGCTCACCGCAGGGATTGGTCGCGCTGATCGTCTCGCAATAATTCAGGTTGTTTCTCTTGTTGATGCGATCGATGAAAATCACACCGGGTTCGGCATAGGCATAGGTCGCGCGCATGATGGAATCCCACAGCTCGCGTGCACTGACGGTGCGATGGACCATGCCGTTGAACTTCAGTTCCCAGGCGTCGTCATCCTTGACCGCGGCCATGAAAGCATCGGTCACCAGGACCGAGAGATTGAACATGCGCAGGCGACCGGCTTCCTGCTTGGCCTCGATAAAGGCTTCGATATCGGGGTGATCGCAGCGCATCGTCGCCATCATCGCACCACGGCGATGGCCCGCGCTCATGATCGTGCGGCACATCGCATCCCACACATCCATGAAGGTCAGCGGGCCCGATGCATCAGCACCAACGCCCTTCACCCGCGCGCCCTTTGGCCGCAGCGTGGAGAAATCATAGCCGATGCCGCCACCGGCCTGCATGGTGAGTGCGGCTTCTTTCAACTGATCGAAGATGCCGGCCATGTCGTCGGGTACGGTGCCCATGACAAAGCAGTTGAACAGCGTCACGTTCCGCTCTGTTCCGGCCCCTGCAAGAATGCGCCCGGCGGGCAGAAACTTGTATCCCGACATGGCGTCGAAAAACGCCTGCTCATGTCCGTCGCGGCCCGATTCATCCTCGGCCGAGGCCAGCGCGGACGCGACACGACGCCAGCTTGCCTCGACATCATCGTCGACGGGCGAGCCATCGGGAGCCTTCAGGCGGTATTTCATATCCCAGATCTGCAGCGCGATCGGTGACGGCGCGTCGGTCATGACGTCGTCCAGGTTTGGTTGTCAGGAAAGTCGGATTGTACTCCAGATCGGGAACTGGCGAAAGCAATGTTCCGTTTCTGTTTCACAGGATTCTTTTGCAGGCGTGCCCGTAATCCCCGTAATTCAGGCCTGTTCAGCGGCCTCAACCAACCGATTGGACTCCGATTCTATCCGTTCGGACAAGGTTTCCATAAACTCCCGGCGCGGCAGGCCAGGTTCGATGGGCGGAAGAAATGCGATCACCGCGCGGCCGGGTTTCTTGATCAGGCGTTTCTTCGCCCAGAACACTCCGGTGTTGAGCGCCACCGGGACTACCGGGATACCAAGATCACCGTAGAGCATTGCGACACCGGTGTGATAAGGCGCGCTCTCGCCGGGCGGCACACGTGTGCCCTCGGGAAAGATCACGACATGGCGGCCAGCCGCGACCTCTTCACGAGCACTTCTGAGCATGCTCTTCAGCGCACTTGCACCGCCGGACCGATCGATCGCGATTACCCCCAGGCTCGCGATCACCCAACCGACAATCGGGACCTGCACAATCTCGCGCTTGATCACGAAGCTGGCATTCCTGAGCAATGCCACCAGAGCATGCGTCTCCAGAGCCGATTGGTGTTTAACCGCAATCAGCACCGGTTCACGCGGCAGGTTTTCCAGGCCGATCACGTCAAGCTCAAGTCCGACCATCACGCGCAGCAGCCGAATCTGGAGGCCGGAGAACCATCGTGCCAGTCGCGCTGCCGTCGGTCGTGAAACCAGCAGTAGCGGCAGGCCCGCAATGCCGGCCATGACCATCATCAGGACCGAAAGGCCGACAAACAGGAGCGAGCGCAACCAGGTCATGCCGGTGGCCAGACAAGGCTCACGAGGTACTTGGTATATTCGTCGGCCAACAGCACCAGCGTTCGGGGATGACGCCACCAGGCCTCGATTCGCACCGTGTCGGGAAACACCGGATGCGGCACGATTTCTATTCCCGGCATGATCCGGCGAAACAGATTGAGGCTGCGCGGCATATGGTAATTGGCTGTGACCAGACGCAGCGACCGGCGATCACTGGCAGCCATCCAGATCTTGGTTTCCCGGGCATTGCCGACCGTGTGGTGAGCGTCGTGGCCAAGATCGATGCAGCAGGCGAGCGTCGTAGGGGCCTCGTCATTGATATCCAGAATGGTCGCGACATCCACGCCCGAGTAAACGCCAGAGACAAACAACCGGTCGGCCAGGTCGGCCTCGAGCAATTCCAGTCCGACCGAGAGACGCCCGCTGCCGCCGGTCAACACTACGATCGCATCGGTCTGTGTGGCGTTGTCCTCCACGGCCCTTGGAAGATGATCGACGAACCAGATGAAGCCGCCCGTCCAAGCCAGAAACAGGAACCCGAGCAGCGCCAGAAGACGGCGCGAACGTAAACGTTTGCCGCGCCTCATGGCATCCGGGCCAGGGTCGCCAGAACGGTAATGCGGGCGGTAAGCATACCGATCAGGGCAGCGACCAGCGGAAGGGCCAGCAGATAAAGCCAATCCTGGGCGCCAAAGGCGACCTGGGGCAGAAGCGGAGCATCGAGCCTGACCGCCAGCGAACGCACGATCATCAGGCACAGCGCAGCCAGGCCAAGGCCGGGCACACCCCCGATCAGCGCCAAAAGCAAAGCCTGATTCTGGAACAGACGCGCGACATAGCTGTCGCGGGCACCAACCTGATGCAACACATCGATCGTCTTGCTGTGCACCGATAGCCCGGTCCGTGTCATGAAGATCACGGTCGCGACCGATGCCAACCCGATCAGCAGCAACACAACAGCGGCAATCACCTGCAAGGCGCCTGCGGTGGCGCGCACAGGCTCCAGCCAGCGCCGCCCGTCATCAACTCTGACGCCCGGCACCACATCCGTCAGCAGGCGTTCCGTCGCTGCCGGATCCAGCGCACCGGGAGAAACCACCTCAACATCGATCAGCGACGGTAACGGCAGGACCGAAAGATCGAGGTTGTCTCCGATCCAGGGCGCCAGGAGCTCGGCGATTCGATCGTCGCCAAGCGGTGTGACGGAAACGACACCGGGCAGATCCTTCAACCGCATGACCACCAGGTCGATGCCTCCGGCCGCAGCAACCTCGGCCGGGATTTCAACAGTCAGGCGAACGCTGTGGCTCAGGCGCCATTGTTCGATCGCACTGTCGAGCACCAGCGCAACGGCCAGAACCAGAGCCGAAAGAAAGACCATCGTGCCGATAATCCAGGGCACGAACCGCGCCGAGGGATCCGACGCCAGCGGAACATCGGAAGATCCGCGCCACAGTTTCATGGCGTGGCCTCGTGCCCGAGTTCGCCCTGGTCGAGGCGCAACACGGGATGGAGGAAACGGCGCGGCAAGCTGGTGTCGTGGGTCGCGATCAGCAGGGTCGTTCCCTGGCGGTTGAGTTCCTCGAACAGACGCATCAGGCGTTCGGCCATGGCTTCGTCCAGGTTACCGGTCGGCTCATCGGCCAAAAGCAGATCGGGCTGGCCAATGACAGCGCGGGCCACCGCGACTCTCTGTTTTTCGCCGCCCGACATGAAGGGGGGTTGCACATCGACCTTGTCGCCCAGACCGACCCATTCCAGCAATTGCAGGACATGATCGCGAATTTGCCCCGGCGCGGCGCCCGCCACACGCAATGGCAAAGCGACGTTGTCAAAAGTCGTGAGGTGGTCGAGCAGGTGATAATCCTGAAAAACGACACCAATGCGGCGTCGCAAGCCCGGAAACACGGATCGCGGCGCGCTGGCGATGTCCTGCCCGAACATCGTGACGAGGCCCCGGGTGGGACGGCGCGCGAGATAAAGCAGGCTCAGCAGCGACGACTTGCCTGCACCACTGGGGCCAACGAGAAAATGATAGGACCCGGACTCCAACGACAACTCGACGTCGTGGAGAACCTCAGGGCCGCTACCATAGCGAAGTCCGACGTTTTCGAAACGAATCACGCCCGCTACCCTTGTCCAGAAGACCGAAAAAATGCGGATTATGGCGTCTCTTGCCAGCCACCTCGGCCCCGCCTATAGATCATAGCAGTAAGGGCGCGTGACGCCACGCGAAGAGGCATGAATCTCAACTGTCCGTCATGCGGAACCAGATTCCGCCTACCTGACGGCGCTCTGCGCGATACAGGGCGCAAACTGCGCTGTGCCGCTTGCAAGCACGTCTGGTTCCAGACGCTGGTTGGAAACGAACCGGCGCCCGAACCTGTGGTGCAGAAAACGCAGGAGCCTGAACGACCGGCACCGGCTGCCGAAACGACATCGCCCATCGTCGCCCGCGAGCCCGAGCAGCCCCCAGAACCAGCGCCCGACGATGAGGCCGAAAAACCCGTTGCAGCCCCGGAGCCTCCACATTTCGTTGCGCCGCCACCGGCTGAACCGGAAAAGCCCGGCGACGCAGAAGCCGGATCACGCGACAATGTGCTGCCGTATCTGAACCAGCCGCATGATTCCGGCGATCAAGGTGACGATTTCCGCTCCAGTGCGCCTCCACCGGTACAGCACAACAAAGAAACGCCCGAACCGGCCTATGACATCTCTCGTGTCGTCACGCCGGATTCAGCAACCGAGGAGGATCGGAACCGCAAGGGCGGAAGCTGGTTCTTCAAGCTGTTTCTGCTGCTTGTGATCGCCGGCTTTCTGTTCACCGGTTACCAATGGCGCGGCAAAATAATGACCATGGCGCCGTGGACGATCAGTTCCTACGAGATGGTCGGCCTGTTCGGCGCCCCAACATCGCTGGGGCTGGAATACCGTGATGTCACGTTCTCGGTCGACGAGCAAAATGGTTACTCCCAACTCACTATATCGGGCCGGGTCGTCAACATCGGCAGCGAATTCGTCCGACTGCCCGAAATGCGTGCCGAACTTCTCGATGAGTTCGGGGCGACACTGCGCGACTGGAGCTTCTCTGCCTCCGCCAGCGGCCTGGGCCCGGGCGATCAGGCCCTGTTCCACTCGACCTATCCGGATCCGCCACGCACCGGCGACGAATTCTACCTGTTCATGACGTTCGAGGACATGCCCTAGAGCGGATCGCGTTCAGGTCAGGCTGCGTTGCATCAGCACGCTGTCGAGCCAACGACCGTGTTTGAAACCGACATTTTCAAACGTACCGACATGGCGAAAGCCGAGCGCCTCGTGCAAGGCAATCGAGGCCCGGTTGCCGGAATCTCCGATAATCGCGATCATTTCGCGTCTGCCGGCTTCACGGCAACGCGTCATCAGCGCGCCCAAGAGGGCGCGCCCGGCACCAACGCCAAGGTGATCGGGATCAACGTAGACCGAGTTTTCGACCGTGTGATGATAGGCCGGTCGTGTCCGGTAGGGCCCGGCATAGGCGAACCCGATAACACAGCCTTCACGTTCGGCAACCAGATGGGGCAGACCGACTTCGAGAACCGCCGTGCGACGCTCGCCGATTTCCATTTCGCCGGGCGGCTCGATCTCAAAGGAAGCAACGCCATGGACGACATGGTGTCCATAGATCGCCGCAATCGCTGCGACATCGTCGAGTGTCGAATCACGCACCTGCATCGCCGCACTCAAGCCGGGTTCAGAAGCGGCGCAACAGGCGCTGGAGATATTCCTGTTCATCCAGCGGCCGGTACAGCTCTCCGGCACGTTTGTAGAGCTCGTCCAGGATCTCACGCGCCCGGATGATCGCGCCCTTGTCGGGCAATGCGAACTCGGTGGTATCGGCATCGCCCTGACCGCCGAGATGGCGCCCCATGGGATCACGCGGCGCGCCGAAATAGCCGCTGCCGTCGCCGGCGACTTCCTCGCCAGCCTGCTCCATCATTTCTTCCATCAGGGCATCGGCGCCCGCCCGCAGATACTCGATAGCCTCGGTCTGGTGATCGACGGCCTGGCTCGGCCGGTCCGAATCGAGCTGGCGCACGGCACGGCCCATCGACCGGTCGGCGCGCGAGAATTCCCGCACGGTGCCAAAGCCGAACTCTTCCATACGCGCCATCAGGTCCTTGAGAACACCCTGGATGTCACCCTGGGTCTCCGCCTGAGGCTCGGTCTCGAATTCGCCGGCCTCGTTCTCGCGAAGCATACGGAACGTGTCATCAAGCAGTTCCTGCTGGTTGGTCATCAACTGGCGGATGGTGTGAATGACTTCGGCTGCCTGAGCACTCATCGAACCGGTCAGATCCGAAAGATTGCCGACCGAAACGTTCTCCATGATCTCCTGCAGGCGGGTCAGCAGGGTCTGCGCCTGCTCGGTCGAGCCCGTACGCACAAGCTCCCGGATCTGGTCGACCAGATCGGTCAGTTCCCGACTGCCGACGGCCTTGAGCGCATCGGTCGGGTCGAAAAGATCGCCGGGGTCGGTGCGCAGCCTGTTCGACAGGGCGCGCATGTAGTCATCCATCGCCAGACGAAGTTCTTCGAGAAGGCGGTCGATCTCCTCTGCGGATGCACCTTCCGACAGGGCCTGGAGAAGCCGTTCCTGCAGGTCACGCACGCGCTCCTCAGCGAAGGCGAGCGGGCCTTCCTCGACTGCCAGGGCAGTGTCCCACATGAGTTCGACAACGGCATCGCGCGCCTCTGCGGCATCATGATCATAGAAAAGACGCTTGGCGCCCGAAACCAGAGCGAGATGGACGCTTGAATCCCCGAGATAGGCATCGGGATTGAGCGTAAGGGCTTCCAGCATGATCCCGGTCATTTCGTGGAAATTCGGATTCTGAACCAGAAGTTTGCGCTGATCGTTCAAGGACCGTGCGACCGGATTGAGGAAAAAACGCTCCGGAAGTGTGAAGAAATATTCCTGACTTCGGGTTTCCTGACCCACGACATCGGTCGCCGTCAAAACCAGGCTGACATCCATACCGGCCCATGGATGGGCCATGTAATTGTAGAAGATCGGCGCCTGCATTTCGCGGATGCCGACATGGGCAATCGGCACACTCAAATCAAGCGTTTCATCTGATTCGATATCGGTGCGCTTGATCGTGCCCTGAATACCGGCAATGCCATAGTCATCGTTGGCCAGAACATCGAGACGCAGGCTGGTGCGCAGCGTTTCGGTCGGCTCTTCAGTCAGCGTAATCAGCGGGACACCGTCGGGAATCACTTCAATCGACCAGGAAGCAATTTCGTGGCCGGCCTGCTTGATGGCAAAGTTGCTGCCCTGTTCGAAGACATGAACTACCTGATAACTCCCCAGGCCTGCCGGCTCGAATTCGAGCGCGACTGCGTCGACCGAAAGAACCGGGGCTTCCGAGCCACCCCGAACCTGGGCGACCAACTCACTTCCCGCGGGAATTGCGATCGGCATCTCGCTGTCGGCTTCTCCCAAAGCATCCATCCAAAGCGGCGGGATGCCGGTATAGGCAGGTGGCGTGATCCACAGGGTCAACTGACCCGCCTCTCCGAGCGCAGCCGAGCTGGAGAAGTCGGGCGAGAGAACTGCCATCAGATTCGCGCGCGCGTTGGACCAGCCTGCAAACAGACCGATCGCCAGGACAAGTACAGCGATCGAACGAACGGCATAATGGTCAAACGACGAGACATCCGACAACGGTCGACCGATGCGAATGGCCCTGATGCGTTCGGCCATGCGCTGGCGATGCATCTCGAACAGCAGCTGGCTCTGCTCGTCACGCGGATCGCCGGCAAAATCATCTTCAACCGCCAGCAAAGGCCGATGGTCGAATCCGCTCTTCTGTTCCAGGCGTCGCAGTGCGACCTCTTCATCGGGCCAGCGAACACCCCGGAGGTCCCGCCAGAGGACCACCGGGATCGCGATCACGAAAAGCGCCAGCAAGACGACGTGGAGAATACCCGGCAACCAGGCCCACAGCCCCAACAGGGCAAGGCCGGCAAACATCATCAGGATCGTTACGCCGCGCCACAGGCGTGTCAGCAGGCCTTCCCAGAAGATCGCGGCGCGCGCCAAACCAATGCGCCGCGATACCGCCGCCGGCCTGCGATTCGATCGGGAAGACACTGACGCCATAGAGTGGGCTCCCATGGCCCGGAACGGCGAAGTCCGGGCTTATGCGGCGGCGGTCGCCGAGCTCCACTCAGGAATACTCTCCAGCGCCATCGCCTCGTCATGGCTGGGCCTTCTGCGCACCACGGCGAAATCGTCACCGCGCACAAGCACTTCAGGTACCAGCAGCCGCCCATTGTACCCCGACGACATGACGGCGCCATAGGCACCGGCATGACCGACGGTCACAAGATCGCCAGCCGCCAGACCAGGCAGGGGTGCATCAAACGCAAGAATATCGCCGGATTCACAAACCGGGCCGGCCACGGTCGAGGGGTGGAGCGCCGCGTCTTCATGGTTATCGACCGGCCAGACCGGATGATGCGCGTCATAGAGCGTCGGGCGGATCAGATCGTTCATGGCGGCATCGACAATCACGAAACGCCGATCGCCTGCCTGCTTGATCGCATTGACGCGGGTGACAAGAACACCTGCGCCGGCGACCAGCCAGCGCCCGGGTTCAATCGTCAACTGGGCATCGGTACGCAGGGCCAGCGATTTCAGCAGGGCGCCGTAGTCCTCGAGCGGCAGTTCCTGTTCGTCGTCGTGATAGGCGACCCCGAGGCCACCGCCCAGATCCAGTCTGGATACGGTCAGCCCCTTGCGGCGCATGTCGTCAGTCGCTTCGGCCAGGTAATCGAAGGCCCCGGCAAAGGCCGAGACATCACTGATCTGGGAGCCGATATGCATGGCCAGACCAACAGGCTCGACAAATGCATGTTTCTCGGCACGCCTGTAGAGTTCCAGGGCATGGCCGGCTGAAATCCCAAACTTGTCGGTCTTGCGGCCGGTCGAAATCTTGTCGTGGCCGCCTGCTTCTATGCCAGGGTTGATGCGCAGGGCGATCCGCACCGTACGCACGGCCCGCTGGGCCAGATCAAGCACCCGATCGAATTCGGTTTCGCTTTCGATATTGATCTGGTGAATACCTTCCCCGATTGCAAAGGCCAGTTCATCGACCGACTTGCCGACCCCGGAGAACAGAATGCGATCGGCCGGGATGCCGGCAGCCATGGCACGGCGCAGTTCGCCTTCGGAAACAACATCTGCCCCGGAGCCCAGACCGCCCAGAAGCGAAACGACAGCCAGATTGCTGTTGGCCTTCACCGCATAGGCGATGGTCGTGCCGCTCGCGCTGATCGCTTCGGCCAGACGGCGATAGCGGTGCTCCAGCGCCGAGGCGCTGTAACAATAAAACGGCGTGTCAACCTGGTCCGCCAGGTCCGACAGGCAGACGCTTTCGGCATGCAACCTGCCGTTCTGATAGTCAAACGTGCTCAAGTGTCCCCCTGCTCCTCGTCCTCTTCGTCATCTCCGGGAGGCGGCTGCAACGGCCCCTTGCGTCCGCAAGCGGCAAGTGCGGCGGCCAGGGCCAGCATCAGGGCAACACGTCGGGTCATGCCAGGTACCTATCGCGCGCTTCGGCAACGGCCTCGGCGACCCGTTCGGGTGCGGTACCGCCAAAGCTGGTTCGGCTGGAAACCGATGCTTCAACCGTCAGCACATCAAAGATCGAGGCATCGATCCGGGCCTCGACCTGCTGCATGGATTCGAGCGAAAGATCCTCAAGGCCACATCCGGCATCTTCTGCCATCTTGACCAGGCTGCCGGAAACATGATGGGCCTCTCGGAACGGCAAGCCCAGGACACGCACCAGCCAGTCGGCCAGATCGGTCGCGGTCAGGAAACCCTGCGCCGTCATGGCGCGCATCGCTTCCTTGTCGACAACGAGGCCGGCAATCATGGCGGTGCTGGCCGGGATCGCGAGCATCAGCGTTTCGGCGGCGTCAAACACCGGTTCCTTGTCTTCCTGCATATCCTTGCCATAGGTCATCGGCAGACCTTTCAGCATTGTCAGCAGCGAAACCAGCGCGCCGATCACCCGGCCGGTCTTGCCGCGGACCAGTTCGGCGGCATCGGCGTTGCGCTTCTGGGGCATGATCGACGAACCGGTCGTCAGACCATCAGGCAGACGCATCAAGCCAAAGGCCGGGCTGGTCCAGAGCACCAGTTCTTCGGCCAGGCGCGAGAGATGAACCGCTGCGATAGAACCGGCAGCCAGAAATTCCAGACAAAAATCCCGGTCCGATACAGTATCCATGGAATTGGACGCCGGGCGATCGAACCCCAGCGCTGCAGCGGTGTTCTCCCGGTCAATCGGGAATGACGTGCCGGCCAGTGCTGCGGCGCCAAGCGGCGATTCGTTCATGCGGCGGCGTGCATCGGCCAGCCTGCCACGATCACGCCCGAACATTTCGACATAAGCCAGCAGGTGGTGGCCAAAGGTCACGGGCTGGGCCGGCTGCAGATGGGTAAAGCCCGGCATGATCGTCCCGGCATGTGCCTGGGCCTGATCTAGCAGAGCCGCTTGCAGGTCGCGCAGGCCACCTTCGACCGCATCGAGTGTATCGCGCAGCCACAGCCGCATGTCGGTCGCGACCTGGTCGTTGCGCGAGCGTCCGGTGTGAAGACGCCCGGCCGGTTCGCCAATCAGTGCCTTGAGGCGCGCCTCGACATTCATGTGAACGTCTTCCAGCGCGGGGTCGAAAACAAAATTACCCGCAGCGATCTCGTCGGCAATCTGGTCAAGGCCGTTTTGAATTGCCGTATTGTCCTCGCCTGAAATGATGCCCTGTTGCGCCAACATGGCGGCATGGGCTTTCGAGCCACGGATGTCATGTTGCGCAAGGCGATGGTCGAAGGCCACAGACGCATTGATGCGTTCCATGATCTCCGTGGCGCCTTCGGCAAAGCGCCCGCCCCATAACGGATTGGCGGCGGCGCTTTTGATATCGTTCGACGAGCTCATGGCGGGCGCATTAGAGCATGTTGGCCCCAGATGGAAGCATCACCGCGACCTTAAGGAAGCCCGCGACAAAGCCCGGCAACAACGCTAGACAGGCGCGCCCGCCCAATCTTCCGGTTTTTCGCGTGAACACTCCCGTCTCATCCGGCCCAGCTGTGAGCCTTCTGTTCGTGACCGGACGGGTCTTTGTACCTTTCGCGCTGGGGTACTTCCTGTCCTACATGTTCCGCACCGTGAACGCGGTGCTGGGGCCGGTTCTGGGCGAAGAACTGGGGATCGACGCGGCAGCCATCGGCCTTCTGACCGGTGCCTATTTCTTCGCCTTTGCCACAGTCCAGATTCCGCTCGGCATGGCGCTCGACAAGTTCGGTCCCCGCCGCACCCAGGCCGTGCTGCTGACCGTCGCGGCGACCGGCGCACTCTTGTTCAGCCTGGGCGGTGACACGCTATCGCTTGCCCTTGCCCGCGCGGTGATCGGGGCCGGGGTCTCGGGCTGTCTGCTCGCCTCCTTCAAGATATTTGCGCTCTGGCTCCCCAGCCAGAAACTGCCGCTGGTCAACGGCCTGCTGATGGCCTGCGGGGGACTTGGCGTGATGGCTTCATCGACGCCCGTGCAGATCGCCGTCGAAACAATTGGCTGGCGCTACCTGTTCCACATCATCGCTGCGGTGACATTGCTGGTTGCTGTTCTCATCTTCTTTGTCGTGCCGGACCGTCGCGCCCAGGGCGAACCCAAGACGCTGAACGACCAGTTGCGTGGGCTTTCCTTCATCTTCCGCTCACGCATTTTCTGGGCGGTTACACCACTGGTCATGACCGCGCAGGCAGCCTGGATGTCGACCCAGGCACTGTGGTTCGGACCCTGGCTGCGTGACATGGGCGGGCTCGATGCCGACCGTGCTGCCGAGGCACTCTTCATCGGCGGTATCGGCATGGTCGCGGGCTACGCCTTGCTGGGCTGGCTGACCGAACGCCTGAGCCGGCGGGGCATCTCCGTCAATCTGATTGCCGGCATCGCGACGGCGACCTTCATCGCGATGCAGATCCTGCTGGCGACCGGCGCGCCCTTGCCCGCCTGGGTGATGACCTCGGCCTTTGCCTTTACCGGAGGTTCCGCGACCATCTTTTATTCCGGACTGACCCAGAAGTTTCCGGTCGCGATGGCCGGACGGGTCAACACATCGATCGCGCTCTTCACCTTCAGCCTGGCCGGCCTGTTGCAGCTCATCATGGGCGCGGTGCTCGATTTCTTTCCGGCCGAGGGCGGCGGTTACAGGCCAACCGGCTATTTCGTCGCCTTTGGCGGCTGGGCTCTCGTCCAGATCGCCTGCTTCACCTGGTTTCTGCTGCGCGGAACACGCTAAGCCTCAACGTTCGAGCCTGGAACCCACGCCCTGCTCGACCGCCTTGGTGTAACAGAGCGCGGCCAACGCAAGATCACCGACTGCCAGACCACGAAATGCGAAGACCGTACGTTCCCGGTCGTTGATCCGGCCAGGTTTGTCGCCGGTCGCCAGATCCGTGAGATCCCCGGAAATCAGATCCGGCGACACCATGGGGTCGGCCATGAAACTTTCCTGATCGCGGTTGTCGATGAAGACCCGATCGAGCCGCGCGATGCTCTCGGCATGCCAGGGGCGCGTCAGGTCGGTCATGGCGACGAAACTGCCCGGTGAAAGCAGATCGGCATCCAGGAAGGATTCCTTCAAGGTCGTGTGCGGCACCGACGAGACCACGAGATCAGCACCTGAAAGCGCTGCCGCAGCATCGCCCGACGCATCTGCTTCCAATCCCATGTCACGGGCCATGTCGAGCAGGCGATCGCGGTTGACCGCGCCGCGACCAAGCGCACGAATGCGTTTCAGAGGGAAGATCTGGCTGAACGCTTCAAGATGGCAACGGGCCTGCAGGCCACAGCCGATAAAGGCCAGGGTTTCCGAATCCTTGCGCCCCAGATGATAGGCCGCCGTCGCCGACAGGCCCGCAGTGCGCACACCGGTGATCCAGTCGCCATCCATGATGCCCAGCGGCAACCCGCTCTCGGCATCAAACACCGTGATCAGGGCACCGATGGTTTCAAGACCGCTCTGTGGATTATCCGGGTTCATGCCCAGCGACTTCACGGCCATCAGGGACGGTTCGCTTGCGGTCGCCAGGGTCGACATGTGGAGCTTTGCCCCGCCCGGCAGGATCTGCGCCTTGGGTGTGTTCCAGGCGCGCCCTTCGGCGACCTGGCGCAGCAGGCTTTCGATCGTATCGATGATGTCCTTGGTGGTGATGCCAAGCGCCTGGACATCCTGGCGGCGTAGATAAAGCAGGGATTCGTCGGTCATGGTCTTTGCTCCGCCCACGTGATGCGCAGGCTCATATTGTCTGGTCACGGGAGATTAACGCGCCGCCACGCGACTGGCGACGGCGCAGTTGGCCTGATATCGGGTTGCAGCAGAACCGTGATCGGATTAAAGCACGCAGCGTCGGAGTCGATTCAACGGAAACACCACAAAGAGGATGAACAGCACCGTCGCAACGACCTGACCGCCAAGCAGGATCAGAAGCGGGCCGGCAAGGTCACCCAGCGACCAAAGCTGCATCCCCATCAGGGACATGGCGATGAAGATGCCGAGCGAGAAATCCGACACCAATGCCAGCGCGCGTGTCCTCGCGGGCCAGCGCAGTCGGGGCACAAGTTTCGGCACCGGGTTTGTCAGCAGGATCGCTACCAGCAGACATGACACGAAAAGTGGCAGCTTGAGCCCCGTCGCGGCAAAGGCCTGATCAAGAAAGAAACCCAGGATGATGGCAACATGGAGTGTCAGCAGGACCGACATGATGCTGACATGGTCGATCACCTCGATCTCCTCACGCTCGTGGGGAACGCCGAAGAGATGCGAGTCCTGATCCCCGGGAATACCGGCGATGGCGTGACGTGACAGCAGGTAACGCGCAATCGGGCCGCCCAGCAGGCTGGCTACGACCAGGCCCAGGGTCGCAGCGGCAACACCGATTTCGAGAGCGTTCGGCACGCCATGGCTGGCTGCGATCTCAGGCGCCCAGGCAATCGTGGTGCCGTGGCCGCCGATCAGCGAAGCAGAACCGGCCAGGACACCCATTGCACTGGGCTCACCCATCAGGGTCGCGACCGAGACACCGATGACGTCCTGCAGAACGATGTAACCCAGGGTCAGAACCAGCAGGATAACGAGCGGGCGACCACCCTCGATGAGGTCCTTGAAACGCGCGTTGAGGCCAATCGCAGTGAAGAAATAAACCATCAGGCGATCGCGCACCTCCAGGTCGTATTCCAGTTCGATATCGAAGGCGAGAAACAACCCAAGTGCCGTCAGGGAAGCCAGAATGCCAACGGTGACCGGCTCGGGAATGTTGAAATTCTTCAATACTGCGACGCGTGCGTTCAGGGACATCCCGGCGAAATAGACGAGAATTCCGATCGTGAAGGCCATGAAACTCTGGATATGAACAATATTCTCGGTCACGCAATCCCCGTTCTCGTTCGGAGTGAAAACACACCAGCCTGCGAAGGACGAGATACCGTCTCTCCAGCCTTCGGTACAGCCCAAAGCTGACGGCAGGAGTTGCTTGCCCACATCCTGCATTGGCTGTATCGCCGATACCATCCCAAGGAGGCGTTCATGGCCGGCGATTCACTTCCCGCATTCCTGATCGAAAAACTGCGTGAAGAGCTCGGACGCTATCGCGAGCGTGGTTTTCTGAAAGCCGTGCTGGCGGCCAGTGCCTTGTGTGCTCTCGCCGATGACGAGATTTCGATCGAGGAGCGTTATCAGGTCGACAGCATTCTTGCCGCCGATCCTGCCTTATCCCGGTTTGATGGCGCCAAGGCAGCCGCCATCTTCGATGATTACGCCCGTGCCTTGCGCGAAGAACCGCTGCGCGCCCGTGATGTCCTGATGCAGAAGGTCGAGCGGTTGCGCGATCACGATCCCAAGCAGGCGCGCACCGCGATGCGCGCTGCATGGCTGGTGGTCACCGCCAACGACGTTGTCACGCCGGCCGAAGACGCCATGTTCTATCAGCTTTGCACTGCGGTCGGCCTTGACCCAGATGTCGTGCGCCGGGGTGCCGGGGTGGCGTGATTGACCAACAACAAGAGATTGGCCGTTCTGGCCGACGACCGGTGAGTTTCTGTCGCGACCGGCCTGTCGCCTCCTACATTGGCCGTATGTGGGAAAAGAGAGCAACATGACTAGCGAACCCCTGCCCGCGATTTTGCACGACAAGCTTCATGAAGAGGTCGAGCAGTTCGCCGATCGCGATTTCCTCAAAGCGGTCCTTGGCGTCAGTGTCCTGTGCGCCCTGGCTGATGACGAGATCTCGATCGAGGAACGCTTTCAGATCGACGATGTTCTGGCACAGGACCCCGTACTCTCGACGTTCGATACCACCCGTGCCACCCGAATCTTCGATGATTTTGCCGAAGCCGTTCAGATTGACCCCGAACGGGCGCGCGATGTGCTGATGGCCAAGGTGAAAAGGATCGGCGAATCAAATGCCAAACAGGCCCGCACGGCGATGCGGGCAGCCTGGTTGATCATTGCTGTAGATGGCACGATCACCATGCGCGAAGACGCGACGTTCTGTTATCTCTGCAGCCTGGCCGGCCTGGAGGCCGATATCGTGCGCCTGGGTGTCGAGACCGCCTGGTAGTCAGCTGCCGTCACCCACCGGATTCACGATGGTGGTCGGGCCGTCTGCCAATACGGCCGTGTCGAGATTGCTCAACTTGTTCACCGAGATAATCGCACGAAGGCTGCTGACATAATCGGCACCGCGTTCGGAGTAGCTCGTAAGACCGGCGGCCAGATCCGAACCCGAAGGCGACTCGCTTTGGGCACGCCGCGCGCGCAGATCCGCATAGGCTGCATGGCTGTTGAGGTTGAGCATATAGGCTTCGACCGAATCCAGCGGGGTGGCAAACGCCCTGATCTTGTAGTCGCCCATGCCGTCACGCTGCTGTTGCGGCACGA
>JABIUG010000453.1 GCA_018700655.1 Rhodospirillaceae bacterium
CCGCGGGCACCTGCCTGCCGGTGAGGGCTGAGCGATGGGTGAGTTTCTTCTTGAAGTATTGTCTGAGGAAATCCCCGCAAGGATGCAGATTCGTGGCGTTAAGGCGTTACATGAGAACATCAGTAGAATCCTTAAAGAACAACGTATTACCAGTGAGAGCTCAGAAACGTATGTAACGCCGCGCCGTATGATCCTTGTGCTGCATGGATTGCCCGAGTGCCAGTCCGACCTGAACGAGGAACGTAAGGGCCCCAAGGTCGGTGCGCCCGACAAGGCGGTCGAGGGTTTTGCCCGTTCCGCCGGTGTTGCGGTTGCGGATCTGGAAGAGCGCGAGACCGACAAGGGTGTCGTCTGGTTCGCCACGATCGAGCGCAAGGGTCGGGCGGTCTCCGAGATCCTGGCTGAAACCGTGCCCCAGGCGATGGCCGATCTGACCTGGCCCAAATCGATGCGCTGGGGCGACCATGGCGTGCGCTGGGTCCGCCCGATCAATTCGATCGTCGCCCTGCTTGATGGTGCGCTGGTATCGTTTGCCTTTGGCCCGGTCCAGTCAGGCACGACCACACGAGGCCACCGTTTCCTCGGCCCGGAGCCCTTCGAAGTCACCGGCTTTGAGGATTATCGCGACCGTTTGCGGGCGGCCCACGTGATGATCGATCAGGCCGAACGCAAGGCCCTGATTGCCGAAGGTGCGGCCAGGCTGGCCGATGAAGCCGGCCTCGCCCTGGAAGACAATCCTGGCCTGCTCGATGAGGTGACCGGCCTGGTCGAATGGCCTGTGCCGATGATTGCGTCGTTTGATCCCGCCTTCATGGAAGTGCCCCAGGAAGTGCTGGTCACCGAGATGATCGCGCACCAGCGTTATTTCCCGTTGCGTGACGCTGCCGGCGCGCTGGCGCCGAAGTTTGTCTTTATCGCCAACATGGAAGGCGGTGAGGGCGGCAAGGTCGTCACTGCGGGCAACGAACGTGTTCTGACCGCACGCCTTTCCGATGGCCGTCATTTCTGGGACCGGGACCGCAAGGCCACCCTGGAAAGCCGTGTGCCGACGCTGGAAGCCGTGGTCTTCCATGCCAAACTCGGCACCGTGGCCGAACGGGTCCAACGGATGGAAACCCTGGCCGAGCATCTGGCCGCTTCCATTCCCGGCTGTGATCCCGCGCTGGCCAGACGTGCGGCGCATCTGGCCAAGGCGGACCTTTCCAGCGAGATGGTGGGAGAATTCCCAGAACTGCAGGGTGTCATGGGAGCCTACTATGCCCGCCACGACGGCGAGAACGAAGCCGTCGCGGGGGCTATTGCCCAGCACTACAGCCCACAGGGCCCGTCTGACGCCTGCCCGACGGCACCGGTCAGTGTCGCGGTCGCGCTGGCCGAGAAACTCGACACACTGGTCGGCTTCTTTGCGATCGACGAAAAACCGACGGGTTCACGTGATCCCTTCGCCCTCCGCCGTGCGGCGCTCGGTGTGATCCGGCTGGTGTTGGAAAACGGGCTGCGCCTGCCCCTCCGCCAGGTCTTTGACGCGGGTGTCCAGGGTTACGGTGCGCTCGCGCAGGCCGGTGGAAACGTCAGCGACGACCTGCTGGCCTTCTTTGCCGATCGCCTGAAGGTCCATTTACGCGATGAAGGCGTTGGTCACGACCTGATCGATGCCGTGTTTGCGCGCGAGGCCGATGACGATCTGGTGCGTCTTATGGCGCGCGTGAAAGCGCTGCAGTCCTTCCTGGCGACCGATGATGGCGCCAATCTGGTGGCAGCCTATCGCCGCGCGGCCAATATCGTGCGGATCGAGGAAAAGAAGGACAGTGCGAGCTTCGACGGCGCTGTCGATGCGACCCTGCTGGTCCAGGACCAAGAGCGTTCGGTTGTCGCTGCACTGGAAGAGGCCAACCATGTTGCCGGTCCCGCGCTGGATGATGAGCGCTTCGAAGATGCCATGACGGCGCTGGCAGCCCTGCGTGCGCCGGTCGATGCGTTTTTCGATGCGGTTACGGTCAATGCTGACGATGCCGGGCAACGTGCCAACAGACTGAACCTGCTGTCTGCGATCCGCTCCACCATGGACAGGGTTGCCGACTTCTCGAAGATTGAAGGCTAAAGCGATGACGCAATGGGTCTATAGCTTCGGTAGTGGTGTATCGGACGGTGATGCCTCGATGAAGGCATTGCTGGGCGGCAAGGGGGCCAATCTCGCTGAAATGGCGAGCCTGGGCCTTCCGGTTCCGCCGGGTTACACGATCACGACGGATGCCTGCACGGCGTTTTATACCGAAGGCCAGAAGCTGCCCGAAGGCGCCGAAGCACAGGCTGCGGCGGCTCTGAAGGCAATCGAGGACAAGGTCGTGCGTAAGTTCGGCGATCCCGGCGATCCGCTGCTTGTTTCCGTGCGTTCGGGTGCGCCGGTTTCGATGCCGGGCATGATGGATACCGTGCTGAACCTGGGTCTCAACGATGAGACCGTGGCTGGGCTGGTCGCCTCGAGCGGCGATGAGCGCTTTGCGTGGGACAGCTATCGTCGATTCATCCAGATGTATTCCGATGTCGTGCTGGAACTCGACCACAACGATTTCGAGGACATTCTCGACGATGTGAAGGGTGAGGAGGGTGTCTTCGAGGACGCCAAACTTAACGCCGAGGCCCTGCAGGCGATTGTCGCGCGTTACCGTGCCCTGGTCGAGGACCGTCTCGGCCGACCGTTCCCGCAGGACCCGTGCGAACAGCTCTGGGGTGCAATCCGCGCGGTCTTTGCTTCCTGGCACAACCAGCGTGCCATCGACTACCGCCGCATTCACGAAATCCCCGACAATCTCGGTACGGCTGTGAACGTGCAGGCCATGGTGTTTGGCAACATGGGCACCGATTGCGCCACGGGTGTCGCCTTCACGCGTAACCCCGACAACGGCGCCAACGAAATCTTCGGTGAGTTCCTGGTCAACGCCCAGGGCGAAGACGTCGTGGCCGGCATCCGCACGCCCCAGCCGATCCGTTCGATCGGCGAGGGCGATTCCATGGAAGAGGTCATGCCCCGGGCCTTTGCCGAGTTGATGGCGATCAACGCCAAGCTCGAGCGTCATTACCGCGACATGCAGGATGTCGAATTCACGATCGAGAAAGACCGGCTCTTCATGCTCCAGACCCGCGCGGCCAAGCGCGGAATTCGGGCGGCCCTGAAGATTGCCGTCGACATGGCCGATGAAGGTCTGATCAGCCGCGAGGATGCGGTCTGCCGGATAGACCCGAAGGATCTTGATCGTCTGCTCCATCCCGTGCCCGACCCAAAGGCGCCGCGCAAGGTGATCGCCAAGGGCCTTCCGGGGTCGCCCGGCGCAGCCTCGGGCATGGCGGTGTTCAACTCCGACGACGCCCAGGCGATGGGCCTTGAAGGCAAGGCAGTCATCCTGGTGCGCCCGGAAACCAGCCCCGAAGACATTCACGGCATGCATGCCGCCAAGGGCATTCTGACCAAACACGGCGGCCAGACGAGCCACGCGGCCCTGGTCGCGCGCGGCATGGGCCGTCCCTGTGTGACCGGCTGCGGTTCGATCCGCGTCGATCCCGTGGCCGGGACCTTCGGTATCCGTGATATCACCGTTCACCGCGGCGACATCATCACGATCGACGGCTCGACCGGTGAGGTCATCCTGGGTGAGGTTCCCACGATCGAGCCTGAACTCTCGGCTGAATTTGATACCCTCATGGCCTGGGCCGACGAAGTCCGCGAGCTGAATGTGCGAGCCAACGCGGAAACCCCTGCCGATGCTGCCAAGGCGCGCGAGTTTGGTGCCGAGGGCATCGGCCTGTGCCGCACCGAACACATGTTTTTCGAGGACGAGCGCATCATCGCCATGCGCGAGATGATCATGGCCGAAGACGAGGCCGGGCGACGTGAACCCCTGCAGCGCATCCTTCCGATGCAGCGCGAGGATTTCACTGAGCTGTTCCGCATCATGGCGGGCCTGCCGATCACGATCCGGCTGCTTGATCCCCCGCTTCACGAGTTCCTGCCGGTCAGCGATCAGGAACTCGAAGAACTTGCCCGCCATATGGGCGCCGACGTCGAACATGTTCGTATCCGCGCCGGGTCACTGCGTGAGCTCAATCCGATGCTGGGCCATCGCGGCTGCCGTCTGGGTATTTCCCACCCGGAAATCTACGATATCCAGGCACGCGCCATCCTTGAAGCCGCGGTCGAGGCCGAAAAGAAGGAAGGCGAGCCGGTCCTGCTCGAAATCATGGTGCCGCTGGTCGCGACCAAACGTGAGCTCGATATCATCCGCGGCCGGATCGAAACAATCGCCGATGAAGTGCGGGCCGAAACCGGCGGCAATCCCAACTACATGATCGGCACGATGATCGAACTGCCGCGCGCCGCCCTGCGTGCCGGTGAGATTGCCGAATCGGCTGATTTCTTCAGCTTCGGGACCAACGATCTCACGCAGACGACCTATGGCATCAGCCGGGATGATCCCGGTCGCTTCCTGGAGAGTTACCAGGAGCATGGCGTGTTCGAGGTCGATCCCTTCATCAGTCTCGATGTTGAAGGTGTCGGTGAACTGGTCGAGATCGCAACTGCGCGCGGACGTGCCACACGGCCTGATCTGAAGCTCGGCATCTGCGGCGAACATGGCGGCGATCCCGCCTCGATCGCCTTCTGCCAGCAAACCGGGCTCGATTACGTCTCGTGTTCGCCCTACCGCGTACCGATCGCACGCCTGGCTGCTGCCCAGGCGGCAATCCGACAGAAGGGCTAGGGCCGATGCGCTTCCGCGCCGTCACATTCGACTGTTACGGCACCCTGATTGATTGGGACAACGGCATCGGCCTGTGGCTGGAGAACTGGGCGTCGTTCAAGGGCATCGTTGCCGCGACACCCGACCTGCTTGAGGAATTCGCGGG
The DNA here is from genome assembly GCA_018700655.1 of Rhodospirillaceae bacterium. Taxonomy (GTDB): domain Bacteria; phylum Pseudomonadota; class Alphaproteobacteria; order SP197; family SP197; genus SP197. The sequence continues at coordinate 4,900 of JABIUG010000453.1, forward strand.
TTATCAGCGCGCCGAACAGGCCAGGACACCGTTTCAGCCCTACCGCACCGTGTTGGGCAATGCCCTGCGGGCGATGGGCAGCCGGGCCGGGATATCCGTTTCAGATGGCGAGGCTGACGAATTTGCCGCGACCGCCGGCACCTGGCCGCCTTTCGACGATACGCTGGGCGCCCTTGAGCAACTCAAGAGCCAGGGCCGGTTGCTGGGCGTGATCTCGAATGTCGACAACGACCTCTTCGCCGGGACGCAAGCCCTGCTGGGCCATCCCTTCGACATCGTTATCACGGCCCAGGATGTCCAAAGCTACAAACCCGCCACGCCGCATTTTGACGCGCTACGCGAACGCCTGGCCGAACAAGGCATCGGCGAAGACGCCATCCTCCACGTTGCGCGCAGCAAATTCCACGACATCAAAACGGCCAACGAACGCGGCTGGGCCAATGTCTGGGTCAACCGCCGCCACGGCCTGCCGGGCCGCGGCGTCGGCCTGCCGAGCGACGCAGAACCGATGTGGATCGTCGCCAGCATGGCAGAGTGCGTGGCGCTGTTGGCCGAGGTCGATCCGGCCTAATCGAGCGCCTGAAACACGCGCAGCATCACTTCATCGGAGATCGTGCCGCCGTCGCTATGGTAGTTGCCGGCGAGCACGGTCACGACGAGGTTCTGTTCGGGCAGGATGTAGATGCGCTGGCCGCTGAAGCCCAGGACCATGACGGGGGGAATGGCGTGCCGTTGCTGACGAAGTTACCGTGCCACCACTGGAAACCGAAGCCGCGTGTGCCGTCGGCGTCCCAGGGTTCGAGGTCTTCGCGCCACCGTTGGCCTGATAGGGCGACCCAGGAGCCGGGCACGATCTGTTCGCCCTGCCAGGCACCGCCGTGGAGCATCAGGGAGCCGATTTTGGCCAGATCGCGCGGCATCAACCGCAGACCCGAGGTCGCTCTGGCTCCACCCGACCGGTTCGGCCCAGGCGTAATCGGTGATGCCCAGCGGTGCGAACAGCTTTTTGTCGGCGTAGTCGAGGACGGGGCGGCCAGTGATTCCCCGGGTGACGCCGGCGAGAACGACCGAGAGGCCGCCGTTGTAGTACCAGCGCTCGCCCGGGGCCTCGCGCATCGGCTGAGCGAACAGGAAGTCGATCGGGTCGGGTGCGGCGAACATGGCGAACTCGTCATTCCCGAGATCGCCATAGGGCACGGTCATCGCGTTCCATGACCAGCCTGCCGTCATGGTCAGTGCATGGCGCAGCGTGATGGCCTCGACACCATCGGCGATCTCGCCGTCATGATCGGGAAAAAACGCCACGATGGGCCGGTTGAGCGCATGATCTGCATCGCCGGCAAGGGCGATGCCGAGCACCAGGGCGGTGATGCTTTTGGTGATCGAGCGCAGGTCGTGGCGTGTGTTGACGTTGAAATTGATATGGCCGAGCGGTCGGCCCCAGATCTCGTCCTCGCCGCTGAGATACTGCTGGTAGACGAGAGCGCCGTCGTGTTCGACCAGCACGGCATGGATGTTCGGGTTGTTCGCGATCAGATCAAGGGCAAGCTCGGCCATGCGCTCTTCGTCGAGCCCGGCCGAGACAACGTCGCCGACCGGCCAACCGTCGTCGCGCGCCGGGGGGGCGAGGATTTCGGTCAGATCGGCATCTGCATGGAGCGTGTGTGCCGTTGCCGCCAACGTGATCAGGCAGGTGACGACACACAGCATACGCATCGTTTTGGCCCGGGCGGTTCTTCGTCGTTGCGTCAGAAGGAAACCCAATCGGGCTTGACCGGGGTGACGCGGACGTCGCCCGCCATCACTTCAGCGGCGGCACCGCCTGCCTCTTCCAGGCGGTCGGTGCGAATCAGCGCGATACCGTGGCCTTTGCGGGCACTGCGCAATTCGCCAATCTCGGCGCTGCCGACCGTGATCGGCGTGCCGGCTTCGGGCAGGTCGCCGCTGGCGGTCACGCCGAACAGGCGACGGCGGATGGTGCCGCGGAACTTCGTGCGGGCGGTCAGTTCCTGGCCGACGTAACAGCCCTTCTCGAAATCGACTGCGTTCAGTTCCTCGAAGTTGCTTTCCAGGATGAAGGATTTATCGATCAGAACATCGGTCCCGCCTTCGGGTACGGCAAGTGCCATGCGGTGGGCGGCATAATCGTCGAGGGTGCCTTCGGCATGGGCTGCGAGCGGATCGTCGCCGACCGGATGGATACAGCGCACGCCCAGAGCCGCGAGTCGGGGGTCGACGGCATAACAATCTGCGCCAACGCGCCAGGCGTTGCCGGGGCCGCTGTGGAGTTTGACCGTCTTTGCGGCGTTATCGCCGATCAGGACGGTGACTTTGAGTTCATCGCTGAGGTCACGAATATCGGCCTTGGCCCGGAGTTTGTAGAAGCCCAGACGTTTGGCGAGTTCGGGGAGCCTTTCACGGCTGGTGTCGAGCAGGAGTCCACCGTCACCATCATCCAACATAATGAAATCAAACAGGAATTTCCCCTGTGGCGTGAGCAGCGCGGAATAGAGCGCACGGCTGCGATCGACCTTCAAAACATCGTTGGTGACGATGCCCTGCATGAAGCCCCTTGCCTCGGGTCCACTCACGCCAAGGACGCCGCGGTCGGTGAGGGCGATACGCTTCAGGTCGGTCATGCATGGGCTCCGTTGGTTGTATTCAAGAATGGGGAGGCAAGCGCCCCGAGGCAAGGGTTGAGGTGAACGCATTGGCGTGTGTTCGATCTCATGCGGGCTCTGACCGGAATTTTCGTCGTAAGGCCATGAAATTGGGCGCTTTCGGGCGGTTCAAACCAGCGCCGATCCGCTCTATAACCGCGCCATGGATATTCTTCTGCTCGATGACTCCTTTGCCTATGACGGCTACACGCCTCGCCACGATCCCATGGGCGGGCCCGAAAAGGGACTGGTCTATCTCGCCGATACCCTGGCGCGGTGCGGCCATGGCGTTACCGTCCGGAACCAGTGCACGCAGGAAGTGACGCTTCGTGGCGTCAACTGGCGGTCGCTTGAGAATGCCGGCCAAGACCGGGCCGATTTGGTGATTGCACTGCGCCAGCCCCGTTTGCTCGATCTGGCGCCTGCCGGTGGAAAGCGTGTTCTCTGGGTCACCACACCCGGCGAAACACTGACACGGGGCGAAACCGCCGAAGCGATGGCGCGCCATGGCGATGCCAAACTGGTATTCATGAGCGAAGCGCACCGGACGACCTGGGCAGAGGATGACGCGCGGGCCCTGCTGATCCAGCCAGGTGTTGCCCCGGCCTATTTGTCGCTCGAGCCGCCTGCAGGTTACTGGCCGGCCCGCGCGATTGTGACGAGCCACCCCCGCGCCGGGATGAGCTGGTTACTGGAACTGTGGTGCAACCGGATCGAGCCGCTGATCAAGGGCGCCGAGCTTCATATCTTTTCGGGCATGTTTGCGCGCGCAGCTTCGGGCAAGAGAATCGACGACGATGTCACACGGATCTTCCGTTTCGCCGAGGCTGCCGCCGAGCAGGGTGTGAGAATACGCAGGCCGCTGCCCGATGCCGATATGGCCGAAGAGTTCCGCCGTGCCCGTGTGCATCTCTATCCCGGCTCGGAGCGCGAGATTTATGCCGCGACCCTGGCCGAATCGCAAGCCGCAGGCTGTCCCGGTGTCACACGTCGGCAAGGTGCCGCCCAGGAACGCATTCGTGACAGCCGCAGTGGTTTCCTGACGCCCGATGAAGAGGCCTTCGCCAATTGCTCGATCCTGTGCCTGAAGGAAGACCTGGTCTATCGCGGCCGCTCCAAGGATGCCCGCACGATGCAGCGTGACCGAAGCTGGGATGATGCCGCCGCCGAGTTCGAGGCCCTGGCGCGCTGAGTGCGCGCCTTGCGCGATGGCCCCTTGAAACTCCTGTTCATCACGTCGAACCGCCTGGGCGATGCCGTTCTTTCGACCGGACTGCTGGATCATCTGACGGCACGGGGTGAAGTCGCGGCGACTGTTGCCTGCGGCCCGGTTGCGGCTGATCTGTTTGCCTGCCTGCCGGGGCTGGAGCGCGTTCTGGCTTTCGGCAAGCAGCCGCGCGGCAAACACTGGTTCGATCTCTGGCGCAAGGTGGTCACCAGGCGTTGGGACCAGATTGTCGACCTGCGCGCCTCTCCACTATCGTATCTGCTTCTGGCCGGTAGCCGTCGAACCCTGTTCAAGGCTGGTGAAGGCCACAGGGTCGAAAGCCTGCCGTCCTGGTATGGCTGCGACGGGGTGCCGTCGCCGCGTCTGTGGAGCAGCCAGGAACATGTCGCGCGGGCCGAAGACCTGCTCGGCGATGGTCCCCCGATCCTCGGACTGGCGCCGACTGCGAACTGGCAGGGCAAGATCTGGCCTGCTGAACGGTTCGTTGCGCTGGCGCAGAGCTTGACGGGTGAGGGCGGTGCCCTCGAAGGCGCGCGGATCGCCGTGTTTGGTGGTCCCGGCGAAGAAGCCGCGGCGCTACCTCTTCTTGCCGGCCTGCCGACGGAGCGGATGATCAATCTGGTTGGCGAGAACCATCTGCTGACCGTGGGTGAGGCGCTGAAGCGCTGCCGGCTCGTGGTCTCCAACGACAGTGGCCTGATGCACCTGGCCGCTGCCTCGGGCGCGCCGACACTCGGGCTGTTCGGGCCGAGCCGGGTCGAGCATTATGCCCCATGGGGAGAACACACATCCTTCGTGACGACCGATCTGGCTTATGACGACCTTTTTGAGCCTGGCTATGACCGCCACACAACGGGCTCGTTGATGACTTCGCTCGGCGTTGAGAAAGCACATCGTGCTGCCTGCGATCTGTTGGGGCGGACATGAGCACGCCGCGCCTCAGTGCCGTTGTCGTGGCGCGCAACGAGGAGGAGCACCTCGAAGCCTGCCTTTCGGCAATCGCCTTCTGCGACGAGATTGTGGTTGTGCTCGACCGATGCAGCGATCGTTCGGCAGAGATCGCAGGACGTCATGCGACACAGGTGATCGAAGGCGCGTGGGAACTGGAAGGGCCGCGCCGCAACACCGGGCTTGAGGCCGTCACCGGCGACTGGATCCTGGAGGTCGATGCCGACGAACGCGTGCGCCCGGAACTGGCTGAAGAAATTCGCGCCACGATCGCGGATGCGACCGGGCCCGCCCATTATCTGATTCCGTTCGACAACTACATCGGGGAACACCGGGTCCGTCATGGCTGGGGCGCTTATTGGGGCGTGTCTGCTGCGATCAGGCTTTTTACTCCGGGCGCCAAACGCTGGGGTGATGATCGTGTCCATCCAAGCCTGGAGCTCAAGGGTGAACGGCGTTGGCTCAAGCAGCGCATGGATCATCTGGTCGATCGCGATATCTCCGACATGTTCGCAAGACTTGACCGCTACACCGCATCGCGCGCCCGTGACCTGCATGCATCGGGTGAAATCGGTAGCCTGGCGCGCAATGTCATCAGGGTCTTCAGCCGCTTCTGGAAGTGTTACGTCGCGCGCGGCGGCTGGCGCGAAGGCGGTTGGGGTTTCCTGATTGCACTGTTTGCCGGCCTTTATCCGTTGTTGTCGCATTTGCGCGCGCGTCTGGAGGACGACTGATGCGGGTCGTTCAGGCCATGGCGGGGGCGGCGACCGGTGGTGCGGAGGCTTTTTTCATGCGCCTTGTTCCCGCGCTCAGCGAAGTCGGGGTTGAACAGGCCGCGATCATCCGCAGCCATACTCAGAGAGCTGAAGAACTCGCGCTCGCGGGGATCGCAACCCGTCAGCTTCGATTTGGCGGCCCGCTCGATCTGGTGAGCCGTGTTGGTTATGCCCAGGCTATCCGCCAGGCCGACCCCGATATCGTCATGACCTGGATGAGCCGGGCGTCAGGCCGTTGTCCGGCTGGACGCCACGTCCAGATCGGTCGGCTGGGCGGGTTTTACGACCTGAAATACTACCGCCGCTGCAAACATCTGGTCGGTAACACCCAGGGCATTGTCGATTACATCGTCGGGCAGGGTTGGCCCGCGGATCGTGCCCACATGATTTCCAATTTTGTCGATACCGGATTTGCCGTGCCGATCCCGCGTGAAGACCTCGACACGCCGGCCGATGTGCCGCTTCTGCTGGCGATGGGACGGCTTCATCCCAACAAGGCATTCGAAGTCCTGATCGATGCTCTGGTTGATGTGCCCGAAGCCTGGCTGTGGCTCGCCGGGAACGGCCCCCTGGACAAACTTTTGCGCAGCCACGCCCGGGATTGCGGGGTTCTCGATCGCATCCGGTTTCTGGGATGGCGCGATGACATCGGTTCCTTGTTGGCCTCGGCAGATATTCTGGTCTGCCCCTCGCGTCACGAACCCCTGGGCAACGTGATCCTGGAAGGCTGGGCACGGTCTGTGCCGGTCGTTGCAGCCGCCAGCCAGGGGCCGTCCGAGTTGATCGTTGACGGTGAAACCGGTCTGCTGGCTCGGGTCGATGATGCCATCGAACTCGCCGAAAAGATCAACCAGGCCCTGGGCGACCAGACTGCAGCCAGCGCCATGACCGAAAGGGCGTTGGCCGACTACGAAGCGCGTTTCAGCAAACAGGCGATAGTCGGGCAGTTCAGGGCGCTGTTTGAACAGGTGACCGGCTGATGTGCGGGATTGCCGGCGTTCTTGCTCTTCCGGGTGTCGACGTGCCCGAATCGGTTCTCCAGGCCATGGCTAGGGCGATCGAGCATCGTGGCCCCGATGGCGAGGGGCGTTATCGCAACGGTCCGCTGGCAATGGTGCAGCGGCGTCTGGCGATCATCGACCTGGTGACCGGCGACCAGCCGCTCCACGGGGCATCGGGCCGTGTGCTGATCGCCAATGCCGAAATCTACAATCACATCGAGTGGCGCCGGGTCCTGAGCGAGGTCGAGTTCCGCACGGGGTCAGACTGTGAAGTGCCGCTCCATCTGTTTGATCGTGACGGCGTGGATTTCGCCCGTGGTCTGCGCGGTATGTATGCGATCGCGCTTTATGACCCAGAATCTCAGCGCCTCTTTCTGTCGCGTGACCCCTTTGGCATCAAACCACTCTACATCGCGGAAACGCCCCTGGGTCTTGCCTTTGCTTCGGAGCCCCAGGCGCTGATCGCTGCCGGCCTGGTCGCGCCGGAAGTCGATGAACAGGTCCGAACCGAATTCCTCCAGTGCCAGTTCACCACCGGCAAACAAACGATCTATCGTGGCATCGAACGCGTCCTGCCCGGCGAAACCCTTACCGTACACAACGGTCGTATCGTCGAGCGACGCCGTCGCGACGCGCTTCCCGAACGCGACACCAGCAACTGGGATGAAGAAGAGGCGCTCGAGAAACTCGATGCGGCCCTGATGGATTCCGTGCGTATCCACGAACGTTCCGATGTGCCCTACGGCCTGTTTCTTTCCGGAGGTGTCGACAGTTCGGCCGTGCTCGCTGCGATGGCGCGGATCGATCAGCATCCGGTGCGCGCCTACACCGTTGGGTTTGATGTTGAAGGCGCGCGCGATGAACGCCACCATGCTGCCGTTGTCGCCAAGGCCGCGGGTGCCGAGCATGTCGAAGTGTCGTTCGGACGTGATGATTTCTGGCGTGTGTTGCCGCGTGTTGCCGCAGCGATGGACGATCCCGCGGCCGATTACGCCACACTTCCGACCTACCGGCTGGCCGAAGTCGCGCGCGATTCGATCAAGGTGGTGTTGTCGGGCGAGGGTGGTGATGAACTCTTTGCCGGTTATGGGCGCTATCGGCGTTACCTACGCCACCGCCTGCTGGGTGGTGGGCGTCTGCGACGCCATGGTAGTTTCGATGGCCTGGGCGTCCTCAAGGCAACGATCGGTTCATGGCGCGAGGGACTGAACGCCGCTGAACTTGCTGCCGGTCTGGGCAGTCGCAGCAAACTGCAACAGGCACAGGCTGCCGATATTGCAGACTGGCTACCCAACGACCTGCTCACAAAGCTCGACCGTTGCCTCATGATCCATGGCATTGAAGGCCGCGTTCCGTTTCTTGACACACATGTCGCCGATGTCGGCTTTCGGCTGCCCGATGACCTGAAGCTTCGCGATAAACGCGGCAAGTATCTGCTGCGCCACTGGCTCCGGCGTGAACTGCCCGAGGCCGACGCATTTTCGCGCAAGCGGGGATTCACGGTTCCGGTCGGTGCCTGGATCGCTGACCAGGGGAGTACGCTTGGTCCGCTGGTGGCCGCGAGTCCGGCTTTGGATGGCTGGACTGAACCCGGGCGTGTGCGTCGCCTGTTCGAGCGGGCGGAACGCAAGAAGGAGGGGTTCGCTGCCTGGACCTTGTTGTTCTATGCCTTGTGGCACCGCAGACACATAGAGGGGGTTGGTGTTGAAGATTTGAGTGTCGAGGCGACACTGCGGGCCTGAACCCAGGGGTAAGATCATTTCAGATCGACCGGACCTCAGTCGATCGGGCTCTAGACCAGCGCGATACGGTCCCCCTCGCGTGCCAGGCGGACGCTGGATCGTTGTTTGATCAGCATTTCTTCGCGTCGGAGCAAATAGCCATCGCTCGCATCAGGCGCGTGATCGGTAAGGAAAACCTGCCCTACCTCGCCGCGTTGCGCGACATCCAGAGCGATACGGTCGCACGCTGCGACGTCCTCACCGACGAAACTCAGGATCAGAAAATCGCAACCGCGAACGAAGTCAATCAGCCCGGTGAGGTCCTCTGGCGGTCGAATGGCGCAGGCATAACCCAGCGAAACACCGCAGGATGTCACGCGGTAGGCCGTTCCCGGCAAGCCGCAGGTCACCGGAAGTGTCGTGACATCGGTTTTGTCGTCCAGGTCGAGGGGATTTCCAGCCTTGAAATCGTTGAACGTCAGTTCAGCGTTGAAGATATCAAGCGGCACCGGAAACACCGGGTCGGTCATCAGCCGCGTAAGTACGGCATGGATGTTGCCCTCTTCAGGCTCGTGGCCACACCAGAAGGCAAAGCTGTTCTTGGGGTGAAGGGCCGCGGCAAAGAAGGGAAGACCACAAATCCGGTTGAAGTTGGTATGGCCGAACAGCAGGTCACCACGCACAGGTGAACGCGGCATCAGCGATTGGCCCAGGATGCGCAGGCCGGTGCCGGCATCAAAAACGATGATCCTGTCGCCGCAGTCGACTTCGACGCACGGCGAATTGCCGCCGAACACCGTTGTGTCCGCGCCCGGCGTGGGAATTCCACCCCTTACGCCCCAGAATATCAGCTCAGCCCTGTGTTCAGCCACATTCCGTCCTTGTGCCCCTGACGCTAGAACTGATCATGGCGACACGGAAACACTTTGTACAACCGCGACGCCAATCGAGCGCGCCCTAGATCATAGAGCTAGGGCGATTGACGCTTGGTTCAAGACGTGAAGCTGCTAACGCATGCTGCTGACTGTTGGAACACAAGCTGGTGAATGTAGCTGGTTGGCGCTAAAAACTGTCATGGCGGAGCGCGGTTTTTCGATAATCAGGCTGTTCTCGGGCGGTGGATGGAGAACTCTCTATCTGCCGGTCGCCGGAATGGCTGTGATCGCCATTGGATTGATCAGCATCATCGTCGGCCTGGCTGCCGCAGAACTTGATCGTCACGCCGAACAGGACGAGCGCACCCGGCTTTCGGGTGTCCTGCAAAACCTCGACGATGAGATGGTTGAACACACTATGGAATTCACCTGGTGGGATGAGTCAGTCAAGCGGCTGATTATTCTGCTTGATGAAGAGTGGTCCAGCGATATCTGGGGTTCCTATCAGCAAAGTTTCCGCGAAGTTGATCTGGCGATGGCGCTCGCCCCTGACGGCAAGGTCATCTTTATCTGGAACAACGGGTTTCCGGAGTATGGCGGTGAATTGCCTGATTTAGGGCCCGGATTTGAAGTTCTGAGGGCCGCCGCACATTCCCGATCGGTCACCAATCCGATCCCTGAGGCTGGCTGAATCTGGATCGACGATGAGCTTTATGTCGCCGGTGTCGGCGCTATCACGCCTTCTGACACGGTCTGGGCCAGTAATATCGGCAAGGTGAGGGGGACCGGACTCTTTGCCCGGCGCCTGCAGGGCATTCTGGATACACGCGTGGCGACGGATCTCATTCTGCCGGGACTTCGTGTCGTACAGGCTGATGACGGCGCAGCCCGGATCATTCTGGATGGGCCCGATGGTGCGCCGCTTGCAGGCCTTGCCTGGGAACAGCACACCCCCGGGGCAGCGCTGCCCCGGGAAGTGGTTCTGCCTCTGTCGCTTGGTCTGCTGTTGTTCATCCCGTTGATTACGGTCTTCACGATGCGCGCCGAACGCCTGGAACATCAACGTGCGGCGTTGGAACAGCGGCTTGATGAAGAGCGCGAACTCAATGCGCTTAAAAGCCGGTTTGTCGCCATGGTCAGCCATGAGTTTCGCACGCCCCTGGCTTAGATCATGGCTGTGACCGAGATGATCAGCGTTTATGGCGACCGCCTGGACGATGATAGAAAACGAGAAGAGCTCGCCATGATCGCGCACGATGTCGATCGGCTCACGGCGCTGCTGGAGAATGTCGTCACGCTTGAACGGTCCGACTCCGATATGTTCAATTTCGAGCCGGAAGCGACCGATGTCGGCGCCTTGTGCCGTCGCGTTGCCGACCACGCCCTGCTACTCGAAAAGGGACAGAACGCGGTCAACATTGCCGGCGACGCGAGTCTTGGCAGGGTGAATGCCGATCCCGAACTGCTTGAACACATCCTTTCGAATGTCATCTCCAATGCCGTGAAATATTCACCAGAGCACGCCGACATCGATGTTCATTTGGCGCGGAATGGAGAGATGTTACTGATCGATGTGACCGATTCCGGGATCGGAATTCCAGCCAAGGAGATGGCCCAGATAGGTACGCCGTTTTATCGCGCCAGCAACACGGAACCATCGGGTGGAACGGGCCTTGGTTTTGCCATCGCCATGCGTGCTGCGCACAAACACGGTGGCTCCATCGAACTTGAAAGTGCGCTGGGGCAGGGAACACGGGCCCATATTCGTGTCAGGCTGGCCGGTGATATCGTATCGTGACGGCCCCAATGCGTGTCCTTGTGATCGAAGACGAACCTTCGCTGCGCGAACACATGCTGCAAGTTCTGACCTTTGAGGGGTTTGAGGCAGTCGGCGTCGCGGATGGACGAAGTGGCATCGAAGCAGCGCGCCGGACGCCCCCTGATCTTGTGATTTGTGATCTGATGTTGCCGGGGATCAACGGTTTGGGCGTTTGCCGTGCGCTACGTGACGACCCGTTGACCTGCGATACTGCAACGATAGTCGTCAGCGCACATTCAAGTATGAGCGACCGTGAACAGACCAAAGAGCTTGGTGTCGTCGGCTATGTCAGCAAGCCGTTTCGCGTCGGCGAATTCATGGAAGCCGTGCAACGATCACTGAAGCCCTTAGGGTAACCTCGGTGCCGGTGTGGGGGGCAATGGGCCGCTCAGGCCGCAGCAAACGACTTTATCGATGCCATTGAGATTTTTTCGCTGTCGAACCGTGTGACTTCCATGATTTCGGACCAGTAATCCGCGTCCCAGCCGGCTTTCTGCTTCAGTCGCCTGACGAAAAGTTCTGGTTCCTTGATGCCCTCCCAGACGGCAGGCAGAAACAGCGCGCGTTTGCCGTTGTCGGCCAGGGTCAAACCGTCGCGGCCGGGCTGCAGGCCCTCAATCAGGTGTTTTTCAGACTCGACAGGGAAGGGCGTGTGTGGCCCAAGCAGTGAAATATCGACTTCGGCGCGTTGGTATTCTTCTGTTGTCAGCGGTTCGAAACGAGGGTCCTTGAAGGCAGCCTTGTAGGCGTTGAGCACGACATCCTCGCCGATCGGGCGATGGGCATGGATCGATCCGATGCAGCCGCGCAGTCGACCATTCAGGTTGATCGTGACGAAAGCCGCACCCTGAGCTTTGAGAGCATGGGGCAGGGCATCATCCTTCACGCTTGCGTTCTTGCCGGTTTTCAGCGCGTGACGAATTGAACTGTTCGCCATGGCAAGCAGCAGGCGGCCGTGACCGATCGCGAGAAGGCGGCGCGGGTTGATGCCGCGCTCGGGTTTCTGCACCGCCCAGGAGCCGTAACCGACCACGCGATCCTTCATCTCGTAGGTGTCGCCTTAATTGCGCAGGTCCAGCAGGTGCTGCGACAGACCGAACTCCTGGCCCAGACGTAACAGCCCCTTGATACCGACGCGCCCACAGGCCTGATCGCGCCCGATGTCATCGATTTTTCCGGCCATGATTGCCTGGCTCGTCCTGGCATCGAGCTGACGACAACATTCGTAATCGAGGTAGTGACTGAGATCGGTGCTGATGACGATCAATGTTTCTGGCCCACCCCACAGATTGGCCAGAACCTCGCCCACTTCCGAAGGGCTGGCCTTGCCGCCGACAATCGGCACCAGCGTGAAGTCCCCCAGCGCGCGCTGCAGGAAGGGCAGGTGGATTTCCAGGCTTTGTTCCTTGGTATGGGCCTGGTCGAGTTCGCTGACCTGGGGCAGGCGCAGAATGTCGCGCACGCCTGCCTTGTCGATCGGTATATCGCCCAGCGGTGAGCGATAGGCATCGGCGCTGCTGGTCGCGATGCCGTCAAAGGCGACCTTGTGTGGCGGCCCGATCAACACGACGCGGCTGATACGTTCCCTGAGCGGGGCGATCGCGGCATAGGCAGAGCCGGCGACTTCACCCGAGAAACGATAGCCCGCATGGGGTGCAATGATCGCCTTGATGGCGTCGGGCGCGATCTGGTTCCGTGCTCCGGCGATGTAACCATCGACATCGGCAGAAAGCACAGCTGGATCAGCCGGATACCAGGTGCCTGCCAATACGGGTTCGCGAACAATGGCCATGAAGTCGTGCCTGCTTTGTGGTGGTAAGTGTTAACCTAGTGCGTTCAGAGCCACGTTTCGAGGCGAGATGGCAAGAGTTTCCAAACCCGATGCCCCGTTGACTGCCGATTCCTTCGGCGTTGTGCCCGGGCGTTTCTGGCATCAACTCGATGACGGGCGCTTCCAGTGCGATGTCTGTCCACGGTTCTGCAAGCTGCGGCCGGGCCAGCGCGGCCTGTGTTTTGTGCGCCAGGGTGTCGAGGACGGCATCGTGCTCACGACCTATGGGCGCTCCAGCGGCTATTGCATCGACCCGATTGAAAAGAAGCCGCTCAATCATTTTCTGCCGGGCTCGCCGGTGCTGAGCTTCGGCACCGCGGGCTGCAATCTCGCCTGCAAGTTCTGCCAGAACTGGGACATCTCGAAATCGCGTGAGATGGAACGGCTTGCCGATCATGCCCCGCCCGAAAAGATCGCCCGCGTCGCCAAACGGCTGGGCTGCAAATCCGTTGCCTTCACCTACAACGATCCCGTGATCTTCCACGAATATGCGGTCGATGTGGCGCAAGCCTGTCGCGAAGTCGGCGTGAAGACGGTTGCGGTGACGGCCGGCTATCATGCACCGGAAGCTCGCGCTGAATTCTATAACCACATGGACGGTGCCAATGTCGACCTGAAGGCGTTTACCGAGCGTTTTTACAAACAGGTCTGCGCCGGCAGTCTGGCCGATGTGCTCGACACCCTGAAGTACCTCAAGCACGAAACCGATGTCTGGTTTGAGATCACGACGCTATTGATCCCAGATGAGAACGACAGCGAAAGCGAAATTGAGGAGATGACCCAATGGGTCTTCGAGAATCTTAGCCCGGACGTTCCTGTGCATTTTTCGGCTTTCCACCCCGATTACCGCATGAACGATAAGCAGCGCACGCCTTCCGACACACTCTTCCGTTCACGCCAGATCGCACTCAAGAACGGCCTGCATTACGTTTATACTGACAATGTTCACGATGAAGACGGCGGCAGCACCTACTGCCACAACTGCCGCGCCCCGCTGATCGGGCGCGACTGGCACGAACTGAAGTCCTGGGGGCTTACCTCGGACGGACGCTGCGCAACCTGCCGCACACCATGCCCCGGCGTCTTTGACGGCCCCCCGGGTCGCTGGGGCCGCAAGCGCAAGTCCGTTAAGCTGCGCGAGTTTGCTTAGAGGTTTGGGCGTGCTGGCTAGATGGTTCAACAGACTTGTTTCATCCCTTAGAGGAAAGTCATGGCGATCTGATATTCGCGGATATGACGATGGTGAGCCTGTTCATTGGAAGCTTCTGCCTTTGGGAGAAGTGACGCCTGAAAAGTTTATGGAAATCACACGTCCTGACGGAACCAAGAGCAAAAGTTCGATTGGTGCCGAATCCTGGTTGACGCGGCATGGCAACGCTCTTGTGCTCCGATATGGCGCGATTAGAAGCAGTGGGAATGAGCTACTCCCCATTGGTTGGACAGGTCTGGCGGTAATTTAAGCTACAGTCTGGTCCTGCTGATCGGGTTTCTCATCACGTTCGTCACGCCGCCAGGACTGTCGGTTGGAGGGTCGGGCGCAAGCCCGGGCCGGAGACCGACAGTCGATCCAGATTGTCTGCCGTCAGCGCCTTTGGGACAGATTGGGTGGTTCTCATA
>JABIUG010000454.1 GCA_018700655.1 Rhodospirillaceae bacterium
CGACACCGCGACCTATCGATTCCATGACAACGGCAGTTTCGCGTGCCCCGCCAAAACCGCCAAGGTCTTCGGGCATGCCGATCGACAACCAGCCAAGGTCAGCGAACCGCTTCCAGACCTCGCGGCTGAAACCGTCATCGCTGGCGCAAGCCTTGCGCCTGGCATCGAACGGGTAGTCGCGGTCGACGAAGCGGTCGGTGCTGTCCTTGAGGAGCTGTTGCTCCTCGTTCAACTCAAGATCAAGCATGGGGTGGTGTCCTTCAGAGGCCAAGCACGTGCTTGGCGATGATGTTCTTCTGGATTTCGTTCGACCCGCCATAGATCGTGACCTTGCGGGTGTTGAAATAGGTCGGTGCGACCGGCGCGGCATATTCCGGCCCGATCGGTGCTTCGTTCCGGCCTTCATGGCCCACTTCGGGCTGGAAGGGCAGGACGTAGGGGCCGACCGCCTCCATCGTGAGTTCGGTCAGAAGCTGGTCGATCTCGGTGCCACGGATCTTGATGTAGGAAGACTCTGCCCCCGGATCTTTACCCTGGGTAGCCGCTGCCAGCAGTCGCAGCATGGTCGATTCCAGCGTCATGATCTGGATATCAATATCGGCCATCTTATTGCGGAACCGCATATCGTCGGCAACGCCCTGATCTTCCGCCACGGCCTTGAGACGTCGCAGTTGCCGCCTGGCGCCAGGAATTCCGGCCATGTTAAAGCGCTCGTAACCCAGCAGGAACTTGGCATAGGTCCAGCCCTTGTCCTGCTCGCCGATCCGGTTCTCGACCGGCACCCGGACTTCGTCGAAAATCACCTGGTTGACCTCGTGGCCGCCTTCCATGGTGATGATCGGATGCATCGTGATCCCGGGCGTGTTCATGTCGACCAGCAGGAAGGTGATGCCTTGCTGGCGCTTGCCCTCGCTTGAGGTGCGCACCAGCAGAAAGATCCAGTCGGCAAACTGGGCCAGGGTGGTCCAGGTCTTGCCGCCGGTGACGACATAGTGGTCACCATCGAGCACAGCCTTGGTTTTCAGGCTGGCAAGGTCGGAGCCGGCATTGGGTTCCGAATAACCCTGCGCCCACCAGACCTCGCCCGAAAGGATGCCGGGCAGGTATTTGGCCTTCTGTTCCTCGGTGCCGAATGACCACACGACCGGCGCCACCATCTCTGGCCCAAAAGGCACGGCTGGCGGGCAGCCTGCATCGCCGGTTTCTTCCTCGAAGATGAAATGCTGCATCGGTGACCAGTCGCAGCCGCCGTGTTCGACCGGCCAATGCGGGCAGGACCATCCCTTGGTCGCCATCTTCTTGTGCCAGTTGACGTAATCGTCCTTGCTGAGGCCCAGGCCTTTCTGCATGCGCTCGCGCGCTGCGGGATCACACTCAGCCTCGATAAAGGCACGGACTTCCGCGCGAAACGCATCCTCTTCTGGGGTGAAGGTAATTTGCATTTTGAGATCCTCGCGGGCTGGCCGAATAGCGTGGCTGTGATGCTAGTATGCGGGGGAACCGCTGCGCAACGTCGCGCGCAGCGAAACAGACCTTTAGAGGAGTTTTTGCATGAGTCTTTTTGATCTGGCAGGCCAGGTTGCCGTGGTTACCGGCGGCTCGAAGGGAATCGGCCGAGCAATTTGCGAACGCATGGCCGAAGCCGGCGCCAGGGTGGTTGTCTCGAGCCGCAAGATCGACGCTTGTGAAGAGGTCGTCGCAGGGATCAAGGCCAAGGGCGGCGAAGCCATGGCAGTCGCATGCAACGTGACCCACATTGATCAACTGCAGCACCTGGTCGACGAGTCGATCAAGGCTTATGGCAAGATCGATTGCTTGGTAGGAAACGCCGCGGTGAACCCGCATTACGGCCCGATGACGACGATCGAGGAATCGGCGTTCGAGAAGATCATGAATTGCAACATCCGCGCGAATCTCTGGCTGTCACGCATGGTTCTGCCGCAGATGGCCGAGCGCAAGGAAGGCTCGATCATCCTTATCTCCTCGATTGCGGGGATCAAAGGCACCGACGATATCGGTGTCTATGGCATCTCCAAGGCCGCCGACATGGCCATGGCGCGCAACCTTGCTGTGCGCTGGGGCGAGCACAACATCCGGGTCAACACGATCGCACCAGGCCTGATCAGGACGGATTTCGCCAAGGCGCTGTGGGAAGACCCCGAAAAATTGGCCTCGGTCGAAGCCCAGTACCCGCTGCGGCGCATCGGTGAACCTGACGATATCGCGGGTGTCGCGATCCTCCTTGCGGCAGATGCAGGACGCTATATTACCGGCCAGACCATCGTTGTGGATGGCGGCTCGACGATTGCAGTTAATGGAATTTGACGCCTCTGACTGGCAAGGCGCATTCTCTGGAATTCAGCGTTTTGGAGTAGAACTCACATGGCCATAGCAACCTATGCGATGGGCTGTTTCTGGGGTTCCCAGGACCTCTTTGAAGGGGTTCCCGGTGTGCTGGCCACTGAAGTCGGGTTCGCCAACGGCGAGCGCGACGATGTCGAGGAAGCAGTGGTGTTCTCGGGCGATGCAGGCCATGCCGAAGTCGTCGTCGTGACCTATGATGAGAGGCAGATCGGTTACGGCGATCTGCTCGGGCTTTTCTGGGAAAACCACAACCCGACCGGCGAGCAGCGTTCTATCGTTCGATCGGCCCTGATCGTCCACAACGATGAACAGCGTTGCGCAGCAGAAGCATCGGTTGCCGAACGCCGTGGTGGCGGTGCGCGAACCACCGTGGAAGAAGCCGGCCGCTATTGGCGGGCTTCTGACGGCGCCCAACATTACCTTGCCCGACAGCGTCAGGCTGAAGCGGCGGAGTAGGTGATCACACGATTGATACCGGCAGACGCTTGTTACGGGCGCGCCGAACAACCATTTCAGGAAGATCACGACAAAACGGAGTGAACACCATGGCCAAGGCAACCTTTGCCGCGGGCTGCTTCTGGGGCCCCGAAGAGACCTTCAACGCAGTTGAGGGCGTGACAGACACTGCTGTCGGTTACATCGGAGGCCATACCGAACATCCGACCTATGAACAGGTCTGCAGCGGCCAGACCGGCCATACCGAAGCGGTCGAGATCGATTTTGACCCGGCGAAGGTGAGCTATGAGGAACTGCTGGGTGTTTTCTGGCAAATCCACGATCCTACAACCCGGAACCGTCAGGGCCCTGATGTCGGCAGCCAGTACCGTTCCGCCATTTTTGCACATGATGCCGACCAGCTCAGCGCGGCGGAAACCTCTCGTGAAGACCTGCAAGCGGCCCGCCATGATGACCGAGAGATCGTTACCGAAATCGTCGAGGCCCCGACCTTCTGGCGTGCCGAGGACTATCATCAGCGTTTCATGGAAAAACGCCGCACCCGCTTCGGTTTCAAGGTCGCCTAGAGTCCGATCGGCTCAGGCCTATCCCCGAGCGATCAGTTCCTCACATTTGCGGATAAGTGCGTTCACGCGCTGGCCCAGGATGGCGAAACGTTCATCCTGGGTCTGGCCGCGCAAATAGCGGATGTAGATCTGCTGGAGAATCACAGCGACCTTGAAGGTGCCGAAAATCTCGTACCAGCCAAAACGCGAGACATCGAAGCCGGTCTTGTGAGCATATCGTTCGACCAGCTCCGCCCGTGACGGGAAACCCGGCTTGTCGGTCGGGATGTAAACCGCCATGCGCCACAAGGCGCTGTCGCTTTCTTCCGACCAGTAGATCACCAGGTTGGCCAGATCGAGCAGTGGGTCGCCCCTTGTGCACATGTCCCAGTCGAGCACCGCGACGGCGCGGGCGGGGTCATCGCGTGCGACCATGATGTTGTCGAGTTTGTAGTCGTTATGAACAAAGGTCGTGGCCTGGGCAGTAGGGATGTCGGCTTCGATCCAGGCGATCACAGCAGAAGCATCAGGGGAACTCTTATCGACGGCAGCGTCCCAGCGTTTTGTCCAGCCGGCAACCTGACGTTCGACGAATCCCTCGGGCCGGCCCAGATCGCCCAGATCGACATCATCGGGATTGACCATGTGGAAACTTGCGAGCACATCGGCTGCCATTTCGCCGATCCGGCGGCACAACTCGGGCTTGCCGTCGGTTTCTTCCGGATTGGTCGCACGCAAAACGAAGCCATGACGCCGGTCGAGGATGTGAAAGTCTGCGCCGATGATCTCCGGGTCGGTGCAGAGCAGGTAACTCCGCGGTGCGAGGTCCCACTTGCGCCAGAGCCGTGAGAGGATGCGGTGTTCGCGCCCCATGTCGTGAGCCGAAGGTGCGATGGGACCCAGCGGCGGGCGACGCAGGACGAACTCCTGTCCGCCGAAATCGAGCAGATAGGTCAGGTTGGCATGGCCACCGAAGAACTGGCGCACGGACAGGTGCCCTTCGGCGCCCTCAAGATTTTCGCGCAGCCAAGGCTCCAGCCGCGTGAGGTCGAGAGCCTCGTCGGGTCGAACTTCGATGGTTTCCTTGTCGATAACGGGCATTGCGGAACTGCTTGCTGTGGGGCGGGATAGCGAAACGGCAGCTTCTTACGCTTTCCCGAGAGACGCAATCACCGGTTATGTCGTGGCCGCGCATGCTTGCTAGAGCTACGGTCGCAGGGTAGGTGAGGGCTGTGGTCGCATGCGCGGGAGTATCTGTGTGACAGACAAGTTCGATGCCGTCGTCGTTGGTGCAGGACATAACGGCCTGACCTGCGCCTGTTATCTCGCCAGGGCGGGCCTGAAGGTGCTCGTACTCGAGCGGCGTTCTGCCGTGGGCGGCCTTGCCACCGATTACGAATTTTTCCCCGGCTATCATGCTTCGCTTCCCAATTCGCCGGGTTCCCTGGAACCCAAGATCGTTGCCGACCTCGAACTGCGCGAACACGGCCTGGCGTTCACCCGCCCCGACCCTTCCCTCGTTGTACCCTTTCCCGACGGCCGGGCGATGGTCGCCTGGCGTGACCCCGAACAGACATCGCGCGAGATCGCGAAGTTCTCGAAACGTGATGTCACGGCCTATGGCGCGTTCTTCGAATACCTCAATGCCTTCGCCCGTCGGATCGGGGTCTCGCTCTTCGAGCCACCGCCGCGGCTGGCTGAAATCATGTCCCGCCTCGAGACCGACGCCGACGAAGAGGCTTTTGCCAACATCGTGTTGGGCAGCCTGAAAGACCTGCTCGACCAATGGCTTGAGTCCGAAGAACTCAAGGCCACGATTGCAGCGATCTCGATGACTTCCAATCTGGTCGGGCCTTACATACCGGGAGGCGCGTACCTCCTGTTGATGCGCCCGATGTCGATGGCGTCATCGACGGTCGAGTCCGGCCATGACCCGCGCAAGCAGTACCTGCGCGGGTCGACCGGACTGCCTGTTGGCGGCATGGGTGCCGTGACACGGGCCATGCGGTGGTCGCTGGAAGCCATGGGCGGCGTCGTGCGCACCGATTGTGGTGTCGAGCGTATCGTTGCCGGCCCGATCGGGGTCGAGGGTGTCGAGCTCGGTTCCGGTGAGTTCATCCCGGTTTCGCTGATCGCCTCGAACCTTCATCCCAGAACCACGCTGCTTGATCTTCTTGATGGTGGTGATCCCGGCGACGATTTTCTCACCAGGGTCGGGCATATCCCCCGGCGCGGTTCGGCCTTCAAGATGGCGCTCGCGCTCGACGGTCTGCCGGCGTTCGCTGCCGCACCCACCGGGATGGAAGAAGCCTATGGCGGCTGCCAGTTCCGCCTGTCGCCCAGCCTCGACCACATGGAACGTGCCTATGACGACGCCAAGTTCGGCAAACCTTCGGACGATCCGATAATTCTCGGGTTGATTCCTTCGGTTGGTGATCCCGGCATGGCGCCGCCGGGCAAACACATCATGAGTTGCAACATCTTCCACGCCCCGGTCGAGCTCAGCGAAGGCGACTGGAGCACGGAGCGTGATCGCTACGGCAAACACTGCATCGACCTCATCGCGCGTTACATGCCGGACCTGAAAGAGAGAATTATCGATCATCGCTTCCTCAGCCCGCGGGATATCGAGGCCGAGTTCGGGCTGGTCGACGCCAACATCATGCATCTCGACATGATGCCCTCGGCGATGTTCGGTTTGCGCCCGCTGGCCGGGTGGTCAGCCTACAAGATGCCGGTCGAGGGTCTTTATCTCTGCGGTGCGGGGGCCTGGCCGGGTGGTACCGTCAGTGGCGTGCCCGGTCACAACGCCGCCGCAGAGATCATCTCGAGCCTCAATCGCCGCGCTGATGATTGATCGATTGCGTCGATCGGCGCGATCCCGGAAGCTTGTGGCGGCTTCTTCCCACGGAAACGGTTTTCCTGCATGACCAATGACGAAATTCTGGCTGGGCTCAATGACCAGTGGCCGCCTTGTGTTCAACTGCTAGGCGGGCACGGCACCGCTTATGATCAGGGCCGGCGCGAACTCACCATGACCTATGAGGCCAAACCGGAACACTGTCATTCCGGTGACATCGTTCAGGGCGGTTTCATCACCGCCATGATCGATGCGACGATGGCCTATGCCGTGATGGGTGTGAAGGACGGCATCGAGGGGATCGCGACACTCGAGATCAAGGTGAGCTTCATGGCGCCAGGCCGTCCGGGCCCGATGACCTGTAGGGGATGGCCGGTCAACATGGGTCGCTCGATCGGACACCTCGAAGGTGATCTTCGTCAGGGCGGCCGGCTGATTGCCACCTCCACGACAACGGTCAAGCTGGTGCGGCCCAAACCGGCCGCCTGACGGGGCAGCATGGCAACAACTTACGACTACATCATCGTCGGTGCCGGTTCGGCCGGTTGTGTCCTGGCCAACAGGCTGTCGGCCGATCCCTCCATTCGGGTCCTGCTGCTCGAAGCCGGTCCACGTGACAGAAGCCTCTTTATCCATATGCCGGCTGCCTTCACCCACGCGATCAGTCGCAAGCCGATTGACTGGGGTTACTTCGCCGAGCCCGAACCCCATCTCGATGGTCATCGCGAAGCCTGTCCGCGCGGCAAGGTTCTGGGTGGTTCATCGTCGATCAATTCGATGGCCTTTGTCCGCGGGCATCCGCTCGACTACGACCATTGGGCCGAGACTGGCCTGAGGGACTGGTCGTTCGCCTGTTGCCTGCCCTATTTCAAGCGCATGGAAACGTTCAGTGGCGGACCCGATGCCTTTCGTGGCGGTTCCGGCCCGCTCAACGTCACGCAGCCGGTCTTTACCAGCCCCTTGAACCAGATCTTCCTGGAGGCCGCTGGAGAGGCCGGTTTCCCGTTGTCCGGCGACACCAATGGTGCACGGGAGGGGTTCGGCGCTATCGACCAGACGATCCACCGGGGACGTCGGGTCAGCACGGCGACTGCTTATGTCAGGCCCATCAGTAGTCGTGCCAATCTGGAAGTGCGAACCGGCTGCCAGGTAACGCGGGTGGTGATCGAAAACGGTCGCGCGGTGGGTGTCGAACTGCTGCAGGGCGCCGGGAAAGTCGTGCGCGCCGATCGCGAGGTGCTTTTGTGCGGCGGCGCGATCAATTCACCCCAGCTCCTGATGCTCTCGGGCATTGGCGGGGCCGATGCCTTGCGCCGGCACGACATCGCGGTGGTTGCCGACCGCCCGGAAGTCGGGCGCAACCTGCAGGATCACATCGATGTCAGTGTGATGTATGCCTGCAGCCAGACGGTCACGCAGACGCCCTGTTTGTCCTATCCGCGCAAGGCGCTGATCGGCATCGAATGGCTGCTCACGCGGGGCGGACTGGCCGCGACCAACCATTTCGAGGCGGCGGGATGCCTGCGCACCGACGACAAGCAGGCGCATCCGAATATTCAGGTCTTTTTCATCCCGCTTGCCGTTTCGCCTGATGGAAAACCGCTGGCCAGCGGCCATGGTTATCAGGCGACGGTGATGTTGCTGCGGCCGCGAAGCAGGGGCGACATCACGTTGCACAGTGCTGACCCGGTCAAGGCGCCACGTTTGCGGTTCAACTATCTCGGCGACTCTGCAGATGCGGCAGAGCTCGCTGATGGGGTCGCCGCAGCGCGTCGGATCTTCTCACAACCTGCCTTCAAGCCCTATCAGGACCATGAAGTCCTGCCGGGCGCACAGATCACGACAGCCGAC
>JABIUG010000455.1 GCA_018700655.1 Rhodospirillaceae bacterium
CGAGACGGGCCTGAGCCCGGCGCCGCGCAGCCGCCCGGTCATGGTCTTCGACATGCAGGAGACCGGCAATCCGGCGCACCAGCGAATCCTCGTAAGCGTGCAATTCGCCATCGGCCAACACGACCTGCCAGAGCATTTCCATCATGGCTATACGTTCTTCGGCATCGAATTCCGACTTCAGCACGCGCGTGAAGCGGTTCCAGTCGACCGCATCGTTGGCAATTTTGGTCGCTTGTTCGACCAGAATTATTACCTCGGCCTCGCCAAGCTCGAAATGCGCGGCCAGCAGGGCCGTGAGTGCAGAGGTTTCGCGCTGATCGACATGGCCGTCGATCAGCGAGGCTTCGACCAGAATGCACGCCGCAGCCAGGCGCAATTCGTTTTGGGGGTCCGGGGCCACGTCATCTTCGCGCGCGGCCAGGCCCAACAGTGTTTTGACACGTCCAATCATGCCGCCCTTATGGCAGACGACCTAAGATCGGGTCAAAGCGCTTCGTTGTGATTGATAAAATGATCGCGGGCACGGCGCTCGGCCTTGGTCGGGCGACCGCTGCCGGGCTCACGTTGTGCCACCGCAGGTTCGCGCGCCTGGGTTGCCACCTTCTCTTCAGGCGGCGTCAGGTCTTCATAGAGACCGACTGCTTCGGTGGCCGGGCCACGCCGGCTCCCCAGGTCGACCACCTTGACCACCCGGATGTCGCGCCCCTGGGGAAAGGTCAGGACATCGCCGGCTCGGATTGCACCATGGGTTTTCGTCACCCGCTCGCAGTTCACCCTGACATGGCCGTCGGCGACCATTTTGGCCGCCAGCGTGCGGCTCTTGAAAAAACGGGCGTACCAGAGCCATTTGTCGATGCGATTCGTGGCGGTGCTCAACGGGCAATCTCCAGTTCGGCGAGCTTGGCAAAAGGCGAGGATGGATCAAAGGGGCGCTCGGGCGCCTTCTTGTTGTGTGGCCGCGCCTTCTTGCGTCCCGACTTGCGCGGTGGCACGAGCGTAATCTTGTCGCCTTCGATCATGGCGCGGAAACCGAGCGATGCCGTGATTGCGACAAAGGCTTTGCGGCTCGAGCCCGCAAGCGAGATCAATTCGGCCGAAGCTTCGGCCTGACCCTTGCGCGTGAGCTTGCGGATCTCGGCGGCGATCCGTTCGGCCATGTCGGCCCGCAGGGCGCGCGGCCCCAGGCGGCGATAGCCGATCGCATGGTAGAAGCCGCCGGCCATCGATCGAACGGCATCGATCGCGACCTCTCCCTTGCCAGGCACTGACGGAACGGTACCGGTACCTGAAGACAGCGCCCAAAGAATCGCGCGCAGGTCGAGATCGCGTGACGACATCATGGGTTTGACGAAAGCACCATAGAATCCCAGCCGGACACCCAGGCGCGCCAGGGCCTTGCGCCCCTCACCGTCGAGTTCACGCATCAGGCGCAGGCATTCCTCGCCCAGGGCGACACCCAGGCCTTCGGTGAGCTGATAGGCAATCCCGCGTGCCGGGCCCTGCAGCGGTGCACCTGCCAGTTTGACCAGCGGAGCCAGGCCACGGGCAATCCACTCGGCCATCCAGGTTTCGAGCCTGCGGCGGACACGCGCCGTCATATCGGCATCAAGGCCATCGGCCGTGAGGATTTCGATCTGAGGCGCCAACACACTGCTTCCCGGCACCAGCCGGGCGATCAACTCGCCACGCCACAGGATGCCGAGCGAAGCATCGACCCTGAACTGTTCGGGTTTATCGCTGGTCAGCGCGCGTACCCGGCGGACGAGTTCCGGCGTCACCGCCTGGCGCGCCGCTGAAGTCAGCGCCCGTTCAAGTGTCTGGCGCGAGCTGCGCGCGGGTAGAAACCGAAATCCCAGGACCTGCCCCACCGCCTCGCCCTCAACCACGACCTCGCCATCTTCGGCGACATGGGATGCGATCTCTCCGCGTCCCTTCAGGCCCCGCACCACGGTCGCGGCACGGCGGTCGACAAACCGCTGTGAAAGCTGTTCATGCAGGGTGTCGGAAAGTTTGTCTTCGATCGCACGGGCGGCCGCCTGCAGGCCGGCAGGATCTTCGACCCAGTCGGAGCGGTGCGAGATATAGGTCCAGGTCCGGATATGGGCGATCCGGGTCATCAGCATGTCGATATCGCCGTCACGCCGGTTGAGCCGCTCGATACTCCGCATCACCCAGTCCTGAGGCAAACGCCCGGTCGGCCCCATCAGGTGGCGATAGATATGAGCCAGCAACCGGACATGGTGATCGTGCATGACCTTGCGAAAGTCCGGGACCTGACAAACCTCCCACAACAGCCGCACGGCATCGGGGTGAGCCGCCAGCCGGGCAATCTCGGGGTCGCGCACCAGATCGGCCAGCGACCGGTGGTCCGAAGCCATGCGCGCACGCATCAGCATGCCGTGCTCAGAGCGCTGCTCCAGGCTCTTCAACAGATAGCCGGGCGTCTTGAAATCCAGCTGGGCATTACGCCACATCACAGCCTTCACATCGCTGAAACTGTGGTTCTCGATCGCCCGGGCAATGGTGTCGTCGAAATCCTGGACCGTCCAGGTCGTGCCGAACGTTCCGTCGTTGATATGGCGTCCGGCGCGCCCGGCTATCTGGGCCAGTTCCGCAGCGCTGAGGTTGCGCGGACGCGCGCCGTCGAACTTACGGGTCGCGGCAAAGGCGACATGGCGCACGTCCATGTTGAGCCCCATGCCGATCGCATCGGTCGCAACGATATGGTCAACCTCGCCGTCCTGGTACATCGCGACCTGGGCGTTGCGGGCACGCGGTGAAAGCGCGCCCAGCACGACGGCACAGCCACCGCGCTGGCGGCGCAGGGTTTCGGCCAGCTCATAGACGGCAGCAACCGAGAAGGCGACGATCGCACTGCGTGGCGGCAGGCGAGTGATCTTGCGGAACCCGGTATAGGACAGGCTCGAGAAACGTGGACGCACAACAAATTCGGCATCGGGCACCAGCGCCTTGATCACCGGCCGCATGGTCGCTGCACCCATCACCATGGTCTCTTCGGTGCCACGCGCTCGCAGCAGCCGGTCGGTGAAGGTATGGCCCCGCTCAGGGTCGGCACAAAGCTGGATTTCATCGACCGCCAGAAAGGCGACCGGCATCTCAAGCGGCATCGATTCGGTCGTGCAGATGAAGTAACGCGCGCCCTTGGGCACAATGCGCTCCTCACCGGTGATCAGCGCGACCTGGCGCGGGCCCTTCTGGGCGATGACCCGGTCATAGATTTCACGGGCGAGAAGCCGCAAGGGAAGGCCGATCATGCCGCTGCGGTGGCCCAGCATGCGTTCCACGGCAAGGTGCGTCTTGCCCGTATTGGTCGGGCCAAGAACAGCGGTCAGGCGCGAAGGCGAAGGCCGCAAGGACATGCTCCTAGAATTACGGTGAAGCGCGACGAATGCAAGCCGGACAGCAAGACATTGTGATGACAACCACAGGCGCTACCAGATGAAGTGCCACATGAGCGCTGCTAATATCGCACCACCGTTTGCTGAAGGACGGCTTTGTCGGGTTTCTGCGAAACCCGTGTGCCTTCCCCTTCAACAGCGTGGAGATGGCTGCTGTGTTCTTCCTGACCGTGATCGCTGGCTCCGACTGAACCGATATCGCGCACAGGCTGGTCATGGCGGCCTCGCGCGATCAAGGCGCGGGGCAGCTCGATGATGATGGTGAGGACGATGCCTGCGGCCAGACCCAGGATGATGACAAAGGTGATCGCCTCGGTCGGGGTATCGACCCCTTCGATGGCGCCGCGCAGTTCACCGCCAACGGTCATGTCGGCCATGTAGGCGATGCCAGCGACCGTGCCCAGAAATGCCAGGTTGGCGACGGTCAGCAGCCTTGGTTTTTCCAGGCGCGCCAGTCGGAACAGAACCAGACGCGGCAGGTCGACCACGGCAAACCAGCCAATCGCCATGACCGAAAGGACGGTAATCTCATCAAGCGCAAAAGGCTGCCCGGTCTGGTGGCGGGGGCCATAGAGCAGATGCAGCGGCAGCATGGCGCCCAGCGCGATGACACCAAGGGCAATGCCGTTGAAGGCGCCGATCGAACCCGGTTTTCCCCGTGTCACGGCTTTGACGATCCACAACGCGAGGGCGCTGCCGACGAGCCAGATCAACCCCATGGTTCCAGCGATGATGCCGTATTCCTCGAGGTCAATGCCGCCACGGCGGATGTAGCCTTCCTCTTTTGCGAACCAGACGACGGCGAAATACCAGCCGCCGATCAAAATTCCGGCTAGACGGGTCAGCATCGGCATCCTCCGGCACGTTGATCGCCAAGCAGGCATGATAGCGCTCCCGGGAATGATCCAGAAGCCCGGCGCGAACCGACCCACATCACCCGGCTTGTCAGGCAACGCCGCCCTGGGGCACCTTTGTGTCATGGCAAACCCGTCACACCGCGATGCCCTGACGATCCTGCTGCTCCTCGCAGCGGTCGTCTTTCTGGCACTCGGGCTGTTTCTGCCTGCCTTCACGGTCGAAAAATTCTGGCTGTTCGAAAACAGGAAGTCGATCGCAGGCAGCGTCTACGCGCTTCTTGCCGGCAAGAACATTGTGCTGGGCTTCGTCATTCTGATTTTTTCGATCATTTTCCCAACAACCAAGCTGGTCCTGTCGTTGTGGATCTGGGCTTCACCCGACCCAACCGGGCGTCATACCCGCTACGCCCTGAAATGGTCCGTGCGGCTGGGCAAGTGGTCGATGATGGATGTCTTCATGGTCGCGCTGGTCGTCGCCATGCTGTCCCTGGGCATGGTCGCCCAGGTCACGGCCGACTATGGCGTCTATTTCTTCTGCGCAGGCATTCTGGCCAGTATGTTCGGCGCTCACCGCTTGGAGCGTAGCGTCGAAAAGGCTTCCCGGCCGGCATAACGCTCGCTGACGCGCTCGACCGGTTCGGCCTCGGGTTCCTGCTGTTCGGGTTCGTCCGACGCGGGATTTTCGGCCGCCAACATAGTGAGCCGGGCGAGCCGGACGACCTCTTCCTTCGACGGCATGTCGTGGCTGGCCACACGTTTGGCGCGCTCTTGGGCAAGACGCCTGGCGATTCTCTGGGCCCGGCCGACATCCATCTGGTCACGCCGGTTGGCGTAGTCGGCGACCCGCATCAGGGCAAAGAACGGCAGGGCAATGGCCCAGATGGCCAGGAGTGCGAAACTAAGACCCAAACCATCATGCTTGCCGGCCATACCCAACGCAGGAGCCGCGGCCACCACAAAGCCGGCAAGGGACCAGGCCAGCAGCGGCACCCGGAACAAGCTGCGCGAATCGATCTCGCGCCGACGCCAGAGCACAAGATCGACCAGGTCGATGCTTGTGAACCAAAGGACGCCCAGGCCCAGATTAAGGACCGCCACTTCGGACCAGGCAGCGTGATAACCAGAGACCAGGTGACTGATCAGAACCGCCAGCGTCGCCAGTCCGAAAAGAACGAATCCGTTCAGCGCATTCGTGAGGTTGCTCGATTTTCCGCCGAGCAGACGCAGGGACCGATCACAAATGGACCCCAACAGGAGCCAGCAAAATGCGGTCAGGGGAATCCAGGGCCAAAGGGTTTCGCTCTTGCCGGTCCATTGCAGCAGCTGTCCGGACCCGACGTCCCGAGCGAAAACGAGTGACAGCACCAGCCCGACAACGGCCCCCACTACCGCCGACGGCGTCACGAGTGCGCCAGCCAAAAGACGGATAGATTCAAGCATTAATTCAGCATGGCTCCGCCGGTCGGGAACGGCAAGTGACGGCCATCATGGCCGGTCCTGATTGCCATGCTTCCACGGTAACGCTTGACGGGCGCGATTCCTGGACTACATCAGCATCCAGACATTTCAATTGCAGCAAGGTCCAACACCATGGCGGAGACATCCACCGGGGAACGTCACGAGTTCCAGGCCGAGGTCAACCGGATCCTCGATATCGTCGTCAACTCGCTTTATTCGAAGCGCGAGGTTTTCCTGCGCGAGCTCATCTCGAACGCATCGGATGCCTGCGACAAGCTGCGCTACGAGGCCCAGCTCGACGGCAACCTGATGGGCGACGACCCCGATCTCAAGATCACCATCACGCCCGATGCAAAGACCAAGACCCTGACGGTGGCCGATAATGGCATCGGCATGAACCATGACGAGCTGGTTGCCAATCTGGGAACGATCGCTGGCTCGGGAACCGCACAGTTTGCCGAACAGCTCGCCGAGGCCGAAAAAGACTTGGCCAAGAAGGAAAAGGCGGACATGAGCCTGATCGGCCAGTTCGGCGTCGGTTTTTATGCCGTCTTCATGGCCGCAGACGAAGTCACCGTCATCAGCCGGCGTGCCGGTAGCGATGAAGCCTGGGCCTGGACCTCCGACGGACGTACCGGCTTCGAGATTGCCGAGGCCGGCGCCGACACGCCCCGTGGCACGACGATCACGCTGAAGCTGAAGAAAGACGCCAAGGAGTTCTCCGAAACCCTACGCGTCGAGACCGTGGTGAAGACCTATTCCGAGCATGTCGGCATGCCGGTGTGGATCGCGACCGATGGTCAATCGAACCAGGTCAACGAGGCAGCGGCCCTTTGGGCGCGCCCGAAATCGGAGATCAGTGCCGATCAGTACACCGAGTTCTACCGCCACACCGGCCATGCCTTCGACGAGCCCTGGCTCACGCTCCACAACAAGGCTGAAGGCACGATCAGCTACACCAGCCTGCTTTTCATCCCGTCGATGGCGCCGTTCGATCTGTTCGATCCCGCGCGCCGCCATGGCGTGAAGCTCTTTGTGCGCAGGGTTTTCATCACAGATGAATGCGAGGGACTGGTTCCCGCCTGGCTGCGTTTCCTCAAGGGCGTGGTCGATTCCGAGGACCTGCCGCTCAACGTCAGCCGCGAGGTGCTTCAGAACAATCCGGTCGTCGCCAAGATCTCCAAGGCCTTGATCAAACGTGTGCTGAACGAACTCAAGAAAAAGGCCAAGAAGGACACGGAAGGTTACGCCACCTTTTGGGAAACCTTCGGCCAAGTCCTCAAGGAAGGCATCTATGAGGATGAGGGGCGCCGCCAGGAACTGCTCAAGCTCGCACGTTTCAAGTCAACCGGAGGAGACGGCTGGGTCAGCCTGGATGACTACATTGCGCGCATGAAGGAAGGCCAGGATTCGATTTACATGCTGACCGGTGACAAGACCGAGGCGATGCGCCAGAGCCCCATGCTGGAGGCCTTCAAAGCGAAGGACATCGAAGTCCTGCTGCTCGACGAGCCGGTTGATGAGTTCTGGACCATGTCGACCGATGCTTACGAAGAAAAACCCTTCGTCAGCGTCAGCCGCGGCGATATCGACCTCTCGGGCATCGCCGGGGGCGATGACAAGGATGAGACCAAAGACGAGGAACCGGCCGGCGACGTCGCGCCACTGGTTGCCATGATCAAGCTGGCACTGGAATCCAGCGTCAAGGATGTGCGCGAATCCAAGCGCCTGACCGATTCGGCCTGTTGCCTGGTGGTCGATGAAGGCGACATGAATATGCGCCTGCAGAAGATGCTGCGCGCCAGTGGCCAGCTCGGCGCCGAAGGTGAGCGCATTCTCGAAATCAACGCAAAACACCCGCTGATCCGCTCCCTCGCCGAACGGGCCAAAGGCGACGGCGGCAGCCGCGAGATCGAGGACATGGCCTACCTTCTGTTCGATCAGGCGCTGATTCTGGAAGGCGAACTGCCAAAAGACCCCGCCCTCTTCGCCCGGCGCATGAGCGACGCGATGGCCAAGGCGGTGAGTTAGGTTCCTTCTTTGCCATCCCAATCAGGCTGAGCCTCCAAAGACAAAGCAACCCGAGATTCCAGCACTCGGTCACGTTGCTCTCTTGGCAGGGGTGGCGTCTCACTCCATTCGTGGCCAGAGCGCCGCACTAATTCCCCCTCGCCCCACCGGGGAGAGGGCCGGGGTGAGGGGGCAGTGGCGCGGCATGCGCCGGTGTGATGACCAACCGATCCACCCTCACCCCAACCCTCTCTCGGTCCCGGGAGAGGGAGCAGCTTGGAAGCCACGTGCCTTCGCTTGGATGCAGCGGGGTGGTATCACTGATCCATGCCGTTTGATCTCTCCCCCATCGGCCCGACGCTCGGCGCCATCATCGAAGGCATCGATGCCCGCGACCTGAGCGATGCCGACGATGCTGCCCTGAAAGCAGCCTTTGCCGAACACCGTGTTCTGGTGCTGCGTGATCAGAGCCTCGGCGCCGACGATCAGGTCACGTTCTCGGCTCGGTTCGGGCCGCTCTACCGGATGCCTTACGTCAAGCCGCTGGCCGATCATCCCGATGTAATCGCGGTCCTGAAGGAAGCCGACGAGGTCAAGGTCTCGACCTTCGGCAGCTGGTGGCATGCCGATTTCAGCTATCTCGAAGAGCCGCCGGTTTATTCGATCCTGCAGGCCCACGAGCTGCCGCCGGCGGGCGGCGACACGCTTTTTGCTGATCTGTGCACCGCCTATGACGCGCTTTCCGACGGCATGAAGGCGATGCTGTCGCCACTCAAGGTGATGCATTCGGGCCATATCTACGGCACGAAGCTGGCGCCTGACGGCGAGAAGGCGCGGATGCGCAGCGTCGAGGTCTCGACCGGTCACGTGGAGGCCGATGTCGAGCGGGCCCACCCGCTGGTCCGCCTCCATCAACCGAGCGGGCGCCCCGCCCTTTTCTGCAGCCCGACCTACACGACCCGGCTGGAAGGGATGACCGCGACCGAGAGCGCGTCGATCCTCGGCTACCTTTATGAACATATCGCCCGGCCGGAGTTCACCATCCGCCAGCGCTGGCAGGCCGGTGACCTCCTGATGTGGGACAACCGGGCGGTCGTGCATCTGGCAGTCAACGACTATGACGGCCACCGCCGCCTGCTTCACCGCACAACGGTCGCAAGCGAACGCCCCGTCCCGGCCTTCAACCAGGAGGATTCCTGATGCTCTGGCCCCGCACCGACCTCTGTGACCTGCTCGACATCGAGCCCCCGATCCTGCAGGCGCCCATGGCAGGATCAACGACACCGGCACTGGTTGCAGCAGTGAGCAATGCCGGTGGGCTCGGCGGCCACGGTTGCGCCACACTTGGTCCCGATGCCTTCAGGGATCATGTCGGCCAGATCCGCGCAGCCTCGAACCGGCCCTTTCACGTCAATTTCTTCAACCACGACGCCCCACCCGAAGACGGCCAGGCCGGACCGCGGATGCGGGCTGCATTGCAGACCCTGTGGGATGAAGCCGAACTGGGCCAGATGCCCGCTGCCGAGAATCCCTGGCCGCTCTTTACCGAGGAAAGGCTGGCCGCCCTACTGGAGATGAGCCCACAGGTCGTCTCGTTCCATTTTGGCCTGCCCGATGAGGCAACGGTCAATGCCGTCAAGGGCGCTGGTTGTGTCCTGCTGTGCTCGGCAACGTCTGTCGCCGAGGCAATCGAACTCGAACGACGTGGCGTTGATGCCGTCATCGCACAGGGGTTTGAAGCGGGTGGTCATCGCGGCACGTTCATCGGCGATGTCATGGGTGGCACCGTGCCGACCATGGTGCTCGTGCCCCAGATCGCCAGCGCAGTGACGATCCCGGTGATCGCGGCGGGCGGGATCATGGACGGGCGCGGGATCGCGGCAGCCCTGGCCCTGGGCGCCTCGGGCGTCCAGTTGGGAACGGCCTTTCTTACCTGCCCGGAGGCTTCGGTCTCGCCGGCACATCACGCTGCGCTGATGGCCGCTGCCGGCAACGAGATGCGCACCCTGGTCACCAAAGGCGTGTCGGGCAGACCTGCCCGTGGGCTGGCCAACCGCCTGTTGAAGGACGTCGTTGCCCTGGAAGATGAAGCCGCACCCTTCCCCATGCAAAACGTGCTGACCCGTCCCCTGAGTGCAACCGGGCAAGCCGAACTTGCCGTGATGTGGGCAGGTGCGGGCGCGGCGGCATCACGCGGATTGGCCGCCGCAGAGCTGATGGCGCAACTGGTCGATGAAACCGGGGCCGCTCTTGCCGCGCTCAGAACCTGAAGGCAGACACCATGGTTGATGACGTCAGAAATTCCCTGGTTGCCGATCTCGATGCCGAGGCCGACGAGCAGGTCGCCTTCCTCTCGCGCTTTGTTGCCGCACCCAGCCCGAACCCGCCCGGTGACACGCGCGATGCGGCGCAACATCTGATCGATGCGCTCGATGCCGAAGG
Source organism: Rhodospirillaceae bacterium (assembly GCA_018700655.1). Taxonomy (GTDB): domain Bacteria; phylum Pseudomonadota; class Alphaproteobacteria; order SP197; family SP197; genus SP197. Next base: position 10,187 of record JABIUG010000455.1, read on the forward strand.
CCTGGAACACGAGGTCTTTGCACCCAACGAGATCATGCCCAACATCGTTGCCAGCTTCGAAGGCGGCGCGGGCGATGGCCCCCATGTCGTGCTCAACGGCCATATCGACGTCTTCCCGGTCGAGGACCCGGAGGTGTGGTCGAAGGACCCCTGGAGCGGAGAAGTCAGTGACGGGCGCATCTGGGGCCGTGGCGTGATCGACATGAAATGCGGCACCGCATCGCTGCTTCACGTCTACCGCCATCTCCACCGGCTGCGTGACCACCTGAAAGGCCGGGTCACGCTGACCTGCGTTTCGGATGAAGAAACAGTCGGGCCCTGGGGTGCACGCTGGCTGGTCGCAAACGTGCCCGAAAAAGTCCTGGGCGATGTTTTGATGTCGGCCGAAGCAACCGGCAAACACGCGCTCTATTTCGCCGAGCGCGGCGTATTCTGGGCCACGATCACCCTGCGCACCCCGGGCGGTCACGGCGCCTATGGCCACACCACACCCTCGGCCAGCCGCATCGCTGCCGCCATGATCCATGATTTCGAGGAACTCGAGACAATCGAAGGTTGTCTCAGCGACAATGTCGCAGCAATCCTGGGGCAGGCCGAGGCCAGCATCGACCTCAGCCATGGCGAAGGAACTTCGGCCATGCTGAACAAGATCACCGTCAATGTCGCGATGGTGAATGCCGGGGTAAAGGCCAACATGATCCCCTCGCGCTGCGACATCGTGCTCGATATCCGCCTGCCGATCTCGATGACCTATGCCGATGTCCTGCCGCAGCTCGAAGAGATCGTCGCGCGTTACCCCGCCGCCGCCATGAAGGTCGATGAGACGATCGATCCCAACTGGTGCGATCCCGACCATCCGCTTGTGCCGATCATCCAGGCCAATGCCCAGGCGCTCACAGGCACGCGGCCCGATCCCATTGTCTGCCTGGGCATGACCGATGCACGGCTTTGGCGTTACGCCGGTGTTCCCGCCTTTGTCTATGGCTCGACCACCGAAGGCACCGCCGGTCTCAACGAGAGTGTCGAGATCGACGACTACCTCCACGTCGTGAAGACCCATGCACTTTCGGCGTTCGACTACCTCACGACTTGAAGCAATCCCCGCGCGGTGTGACCATGGTTGGACACGGGAGGTCCGTCATGTCCAAACCGCGCATCGAACACGTTAAAGCCACCGCATCTGCCCAAGAGATTTCATTGATCCTTGAACGTGACGGCTGCGTCGTCATCGACCGGCTGTTAAGCGAAGCGTTCTGTGACCGGATTCTCGATGATCTGCACCCCTGGATGAACAAGGTGCCGGAAGGTGACGGCGAATGGCTCGGCTTCAAGACAAGGCGTACCCATGGCCTCGTCGCCAAGTCACCGGCGGTGCGCGAGAACCTGTGCCACCCCCTGATCCTCGACATCCTGGATCGTGTGATCGGACCCTGGTGTGACAGCTTCCAGCTCAGCTCATCCTCGATCACATCCATCGGACCGGGCGAGAGCAACCAGGAGGTCCATCGCGACGCCCTGATGTTTCCGTTCAGCCATCCGACCGAACGGGTCGCCTACTGCACGACCTTCTGGGCGCTTTCCGAATTCACCGAGGACAATGGCGCAACCCGTGTCGTGCCCGGCAGCCATCGCTGGGATGACGATCGTGTCGCCCAGGAGCACGAGTTCACCCGGGCGGTCATGGACAGGGGCTCGGTACTGATCTTCACCTATGCCGTCCATCACGGCGGCGGCGCCAATGTCACAACTGACGAATGGCGGCACGCGCTGTTTGCTTCCTACGTCGTCGGCTGGCTGCGCCAGGAAGAGAACCAGTATCTGGTCAGCCCGCCCGAGGTCGCGCGACACTACCCGGAACAGCTCCAGAGACTGATCGGTTATCAGGTCCATCGCCCGTTCCTTGGCTGGTACGACCTGCAGGAACCGCTCAAGCTGCTGGAAGGTTATGAGGAAACCACTGCCCCCAATGTCGACCTCTATGCCGAAGGCGAAGATCACGGCGTTCTCAGCAAAAACGTTCGCCGTCTCTAGCGCGTTGATGACGCGCGGATTTGCGATTGAATCGGGATATGACAGGGCCGGGCAGTTTGACAAAGCTTCAAAATTTGAGGTCATAGTCTCGATCACGCTGACACAGGCCGGGAGTTCCAGATCGTGATCACGCCAGATGTTTCCTGCTATCTCGACCATACTCCGGTGAGTGATCCCGGCGCATTTTCCGGGCTGCTTGATCAGCTGGAACCCGACATTAAGACACTCCCCGAAGCGGTCGCACGGCTGATGTGTCACCCCACTGTTGCGGCATCACGGGGGATCGAACTGGCGCCGGAACAGGCCAGTGATCGTCACACGCGCAGCATATCCAGACTGCTAGATTGTCTGGCTTCGCGCGACCCCGCGCCGCTGGGTGAGCCGCGCGATCTCTTCTGCCGCTTTGGCGGCACCTGCCGTGATCATGCCATGCTGGGCATCGCCTGCCTGCGCCACCATGGCATTCCAGCGCGCATGCGTGGCGGGTTTGCACGTTACTTTTCCGATGGCTTCTGGGACGACCACTGGGTCGCTGAAGTCTGGCAGGACGACACCTGTAAGCTGGTCGACATGCAGCTTGGCCACGAGGCGGTCGCACACTACGCCGTCGCCTTCGATCCCTGGGACGTCCCACGCGGCGAAGTCGATACCGCGCGCCTGGGCGTGGAGCTGCTCGAGATCACCGGCACCTGGTTCGCCGCCGGCAGTGTGGTCCGCGATGCGGCCTCTCTGGCCGGCGTCGAACTGTTGCCCTGGGACTACTGGGGCGATGCAGTGGACTTCGGATCTGATGCGGTGCTGCTTGGCGAATGTTCGGCTGGCCTTGATGCCATGGCAGAACTGCTCGGTGGTACCAGCGCAACCCATGCCCGTGCCCGTGACACCCTGGAATCGCACGCCTGGATCGGCATGCCCCGGGCAGTCGTCAGCTATCAGGATGACGGTGAACCGCTCGTCGTTGAAATCACCATAGCGGCGGCTTGAAACCTACCAGGTCGCGGCGTCCGTCACTTCATAGGTGATCTCACGCGCGCCCAGAATCGGGCCCAGACCTTCAGGCTGCACGATGATGGCGCAGCCGAAACCATGCTCGCCGTTGTTGTCGACGATGGCTTCCCAGGGAAGCGTGATGTCCATCGCCTGACCATCCCACATGCCGATCGCGGTGAGCTGATCGACAACATTGCCATGGACCAGATGTTTGCCGGCATTTTCGCCAGAGGTGACTTCGGATCCGGCATCGAGGACATAACGCACGAACCAGATCGTCGCATCGCCATCGTAGTCCGCTGCAGGAATAGAAACGGTAAGCGAGCGTTTCTCGGTCCAGATCAACCCGATATCGAGCATGGGCGGGCGGGCCGACGCCTGCGCGATGGCATCATCAACACTGCCCTTGTCCGAGCCAACGACATGCGCGTTGCCGTCAACCACGAGCTGGGGCGTGTAGATCATGGGCGAGCCCATGGCGCGCGCGTAGGCGCGTTGGCGGTTGGTGTATTCGTGGGTCGCGAAGCGATCTTTCCAGCCCAGGTAATCCCAATAATCGACATGGAAGGCCAGAGCGATGACGTCGTCGCGTTCGCGCAGATCGAGCAGATACTGATCCGCCGGTGGACAGGAGCTGCAGCCTTCCGACGTGAAAAGCTCGACCACCACGGGCGACTCCGCCCGAGCAGGCGCCAGGGCCAGAACAGAGACCGCCAAGGCGGCAAGAAGGATCATACCTATCTGCATAACAGGCCAGATATTGGTTGGGGTGGAGGTCACCAGCAAGTCACGTTCGGGTTATGGTAGCGGCGCAGTCAGGATCTATGGCCATCATGCTCTACATTCTCCGTCATGGCGAAACAGAATGGAATCGCAGCGGGCGGTTCCAGGGCCAGAACAATTCTCCGCTGACCGATCGCGGCAAGGCACAGGCCCGGGCAATGGGTCGCCTCCTGCGCGATCGCCTCGAGGACACCGAACACGCGCCTATCTCGGCCAGCCCTTTGGGGCGGACGCAGCAGGCTCTAGAGATTGTCTGCGAGGAGCTTGGCAGACAACCCGCAACAGCCCGAAACGACAAAGCGTTGATGAAGATATGCTACGGCGACTGGGAGGGAAAAACGGCGACCGAGGTCGCCCTTCACGACAGGGCCGCACACGAGTTGCGCTACCAGGATCGCCTGCGCAACCGCGTACCCAACGGCGAGAGTTACCTCGATATCTATCACCGGGCGGCTGCCTGGTTGGCTGGGATCGAGCTTGAGCGCGAGACCGTAGTGGTCGCCCATGGCGCCTTCAACCGCATGCTGATCGCGGCCGCCTGCGGCCATGATCCCGAACTTCACCTCGACACGCAAACGCCCCAGGACGCCATCTATGCGGCGACGAACGGCAGCTACCAACTGGTCAACACGGATTATCGCGACGAAGAAATCACTTGAATTCTGCGGATTTCCAATATACTAAAATTTTAGTATATGAGATGAACCATGACCACGCGCCTGCTTGTTCTCTGGCTTCTGTCTGAACGACCGCACCACGGCTACAGCATCAAGGCGATCCTGACGGATGCCGGATTTGCGCCCTGGTTCGCGCTGGAAGACGCCTCGATCTATGCCATGCTCAAAAGCCTGACCAGGCAGGGCCTGGCAGTTGTCGCGGGCGAAGAGCAGCCGGGCAACCGGCCCGGCCGCACGCTCTACAAAATCACAGCGCAAGGCCGCATCGCACTGGCCACTGACATGAAAACCGCCCTGACGGTTACGCGTGCGCGCCCTGAGCCGGTCCACGCCGCACTGGCCGCGATCGACGAACTCGAGCCCGCCGAACTGCGTGAAGCACTGGTACGGCGCCAGGTTGCTGTTACCGAACGCCTCGACCTTGTCACGCGGCAGGCGCTCGCCGCACCGTCAGGTCTTCTAGCGCGACGCGAGCTGGCACTTCTCGACACCGAACTGGCGTGGCTCAAATCAGAGCTCGCCACCCATGATCAACAATGGCCCCAACCCAAAAGGAACAACGCGTCATGACCGATGAAACTGTCGCAACCCAGGTTATTGCCAATTTGGTAGTTACCAATTCGGCAGGCAAGTCCTGTTTGTCCGCTACGACCCCGAAAACGAGAAATGGTGGTTGCCCGGCGGCGATGTCGCGCCCTACACCCACCCCGATGACAAGGCACGCGAAGTGCTTGCCGAAATGGCAGGCCTCGATGCCGGCGAACCAAAGTTCGACCATGTCGAATCCTTCCGTGGCCGGCGCGGCTGGCATCTGGCGTTCCACTAGAAGGTCGAAGCCTCGGGCACGCCAACCGGCGATATCCCGGCACAATGGTTTGATGCCGACGACCTTCCCGCCACGATGCATGGCGGCTGGGAAAAATCGATCGTCGCCAAACTGGCCCAAGGCTGATCAACGTGCTGTCTGGACCGCCATGTTGTAGTCGCTGAAACCGCAGTCCGTATGACGGGTGACACCGTATGCCATCGCACCGCTGGCCGTGGCACGGGCACGTCGCCACATGTAGTCATGCCACACGGAGCATTTGCCATGACCGTCCTTGCCCGATGCCAGGGCCTCGCGCCCCTCGTCTTTGTTGCAACCCTTGCTGTGGGAACGGCCCTGGCCGAATCCGCGGCGCCAAACAAACCCGACGGCACCTATGTCGTCATCGCCATGCGCAACGCGAGCGACGTCGCCTCGACCATCTCGGCGATCGATGCCTGGACCCCCGTGCAGGACACGCCGTCTTCGCCGAGACCGCCAGCTGGATCGACGGCGAGGTCTGCCTCGCCGACTGGCATGTCGAACCAATGGATTTCGCGCCGGGCTGGCTCGATGACCCCTTGCTGAGCGACGTCATGCTCGCGCCCGACAACACCACCTCGTGGCTGTTGATGTGCGGTAGTCGCGAGATCACAGCCATGGCGATGCCCGATCCGCGCGTCCTGGTCGCGCCGTCACCCAATGGCTCGGTCAACGTCGTGCTGGAACGCCCGCTTGATGCGACGACTGCAACAGGGCTGCAGGACGCGCTGCGCGACAAGGGCTATGAGATCACCGACACCGATGGTGTGGTCGGCCCCGGCACACGGGCTGCCGTCGCCGCCCATGCCGAAACTCTCGGCGCGGCCTACCGCTTCGAAACGACCGCGATCAGCCAGGCGCTGCTCGACAGCCTCGGGATCGAGGGTGCCGACTAGGCACTTCTTCAGGCCGTGCCAGCAGCCTGACGCAGGACGTAGTGCAGGATACCGCCGTTGAGGTAATAGGCGACCTCGTTGCCGGTATCGATGCGGCAGGTCAGCACGACTTCAGCTGAGGAGCCGTCGGCGCGGTTGACCCGTGCGATGACATCCATGCCCGCCGTGATGCCTTCCTCCAGCCCGGTGATATCCCAGGTCTCGCTGCCGTCCAGCCCCAGGCTGGTGCGGCTGTCGCCCTCGCGGAACTGCAGCGGCAGGATGCCCATGCCGATCAGGTTCGAGCGATGAATGCGCTCGTAGCTTTCGGCAATCACAGCCTTCACGCCCAGCAGCAGCGTCCCCTTCGCGGCCCAGTCGCGTGACGAACCCGTGCCGTATTCCTTGCCCGCCACGATGACGAGCGGCACGCCTTCGTCCTGGTAAAGCATGGCGGCATCGAACATCGACATCTCGTCACCACTGGGCTGATGGCGTGTCACACCACCTTCGGTGCCCGGCGCCAGTTCGTTGCGCAGGCGGATATTGGCAAAGGTGCCGCGCATCATGACCTCGTGGTTGCCGCGACGTGAGCCGTAGCTGTTGAAGTCCTTGCGCCCGACCTGGCGGTCCATCAGGTAGTTCGCAGCCGGGCTCTTGGCAGCAATACCACCGGCCGGCGAGATGTGGTCGGTCGTGATGCTGTCACCCAGCAGCGCCAGCTCACGCGCTCCGGTAATGTCGTGGGCGCTGGTCGGTGGGGTCTTGGGCATATCGTCGAAGAAGGGCGGGCGCTGGATGTAGGTACTGGTGGAATCCCAGGTGTAGATCCGTTCCTGGGGCACTTCGATCGCCTGCCAGTCGGCGTCGCCCGAAAACACATCGGCATAGCGACGTTCGAACATGTCGGGCGCCAGGGCCGAACGGATGGTCTCCTCGACCTCGGCGTTCGAAGGCCAGATATCCTTGAGATAGACCGGCTCGCCGTCGTCGCCGGTGCCCAGCGACTCCGTCGTGATGTCGATAGTCATCGAACCGGCCAGCGCATAGGCCACCACCAGCGGCGGCGAGGC
>JABIUG010000456.1 GCA_018700655.1 Rhodospirillaceae bacterium
ACGCAGCTTGAGCAGGCGATCGCGAATGGCGAGATCGTGGCGGGTTATGCCTGGAATCAGTCTTACGTGACCCTGCAGACCGAAGGCGTGCCGGTGGGTTACATGGTTCCCAAGGAAGGCAGCATTGCCTGGGGCAGCGGGTTTATCATCCACAAGGACGCGACCGATCTCGACAAGGTCTACAGCTATATCGATGCTTGGGTCTCGCCTGAATCAGGTGCCTGGCTGATCGATAACTATGGCTACGGCAGCGCCAACCTGGCGTCCTATGACTTGCTGTCGCAGGACCGCCTGGACGAGCTGGGCTTCAGCGATCCGGCAGCCGCACTGGCCAACACCTACTTCAATCCGGCGATGCTGCCGGAATACGAAGCGGCCTATGAGGCCCTTTACCAGGACGTCCGCGCGGGCCTGTAAACACTAGGTAAGACTGACTAGGGGGGCTGGCGCCACAAACGCCGGCCCCTTTCTCTTTGCGTCCGGCAATACCCTTTTGCCTTCGGGCACGGTTACGCTGATAAGGGCAGCCGTAGTTTGTTCGGGGGAAAAGCGTGTCGGACCACGCCAAGGGCCTTCTGTTCACGACACTTGCCATGCTGGTCATCACACCCGATGCCCTGCTGATACGACTGGTTGAAACCGATGTCTGGACCCTGACCTTTTGGCGCGGGGTGTTGTCGGCAACCGGTTTGTTGATCGGCATCGCACTGTTTTACCGCCGGCGTTTCTTCGCAGTCATGCTCGCGCCCGGCATTCCCGGCTTGTGGATCGGCGGGCTGTTCGGCGTCACCACCGTGATCTTTGTCTGGGGTATCACGCACACTTCGGCAGCCAACACCCTGCTCATCATTTCCACGGGCAGCATGTTCGCAGCGGGTTTTTCGTGGTTGATCCTGAAAGAAGTCCTGGCGCGGCGAACCGTGTTGGCGATCGCTGGAACACTCGTCGGCCTGCTGATCATCGTGGGCGGAGACCTCGGCGGTGGATCGCTGGAGGGTGATCTCGCAGCCCTCGCCGTCGCGGCGTTTTCAGGACTCAACTTCACCCTGATCCGCCGCTATGCCGTAACCGATATGGTGCCGACTCTTACCTTCGGCGGCATCGTCACGGCCGTGATTGCGCTCCTGGTCTCGGCCCCCGTCGCTCTTCACGGCACGGACCCCATCAACATAACAGGCATGAGCCTCGTCATGCTGCCGCTGGCCTTTGCCTTGCAGTTTATCGGAGCGCGTTACCTGCCCGCGCCCGAAGTCAGCCTGTTTTTCCTGCTCGAAGCGGTTCTCGCACCCCTGCTGGTCTGGGCGGTGATCAACGAACATCCGGGAACACAGACGTTCTATGGCGGCGCTGTGATCATCACAGCTCTGGCGCTTCATGCGGTGTGGGGTCTGCGCCGGGTCAGGTGACGCCGGATCGTCCGGAAAAGGCCGGATCGCGCCAGCTTTGCGAAACCAGGATATCGCGCAGCGCCTCGACCGCATCGGCAACATCACGGTAGCGGATGTAGAGCGGGGCAAGTCCAAAGCGCAGCAGGTCCGGCGCACGAAAATCGCCGACGACACCGCACGCGATCAGAGCCTGCATGACTGCAAACCCGCCTTCATGGGCAAACGAGACATGGCTGCCGCGCAGCGCGGCATCGCGCGGGCTGGCCAGCTCAAGGCCCAGACCATCGCAATGCTCATCAACCAGCGTGATGAAAAGATCGGTCAGGGCCATGCTCTTGGCGCGCACCTGCGCCATATCGACGCGGTCACAGGCCGCCAGCGCGGCAACCAGCGCACGCATCGACAGGATCGGCTGTGTCCCGGTCAACATGGCCTTGATGCCTGGTGCCGGGCGATAATCGGAATCAAAGGCGAAGGGTTCGGCATGGCCCCACCAGCCGGTCAGCGGCTGGCGAAGATGTTCGTGATGACGCCGCGCGACATAAATGAACCCCGGTGATCCGGGGCCGCCGTTGAGATATTTGTAGGTGCATCCGACAGCGAAATCAGCTTCGCAGGCGTCAAGTTCCACGGGGATCACACCGGCGCTGTGACACAGGTCCCAGACGACAATGGCTCCGGCCTCATGCGCCCTTGCGGTCAGGGCAGCCATGTCACGCAGAGCCGCTGTTTTGTAGTCGACATGGTTGACCAGCACGACGGCGACCTGTTCGTCGATCAGGTCCTCAAGACGGTCACCGTCACGTCCTTCAAGACGCAACGAAAGATCGGTGCGCTGCGCGCCCAGACCGTCGAGAATATAGAGATCGGTCGGGAACCCGGCCTGCTCTGCGACAACAACATGGCGCTCGGGGCGCAGAGCCAGAGCAGCATGCAGGCACTTGTAGAGATTGACCGAAACACCGTCGCAAACCAGCACCTCATCGCCGGCTGCCCCGATCAGGGGGGCAAGACGTGTGCCCAGGGTTTGCGGCAGTTCGAACCAGTGCGCCTTGTTCCAGCTTGCAATGAGGTCGTTTGACCACTCCTGCGTGACGACCCCTGCGAGATCGCCCGCAACCTCGCGCGGCGCGGGGCCCAGCGAATTGCCGTCGAGATAAATCAGGCCCTCGGGCAGGACAAAGCGGTCGCGCAGGCCGGCAAGCGGGTCGTCACGATCCAGCGCGTCGATGTCGGCCGCTGCCATCACAAGAAGTCTGCCGGATGGTCGCGCATTTCGAGATGGAGCGCCGTATAGGTATAGGGATTGGCGAGCGCGACGTCCTCGTTGAGTTCCACGCCCAGGCCCGGCGCGGTCGAGGGGATGACAAAACCCTCTTCCCACTGCATCGGCGTCTTCAGGATTTCGCTGTGGAATCCGCCCCATTGCTGGATGCTCTCCAGGATCAGGAAGTTCGGAGTACAGGCGGCAAGCTGGACATTGGCCGCGCCCTCGATCGGGCCGCAATAAAGGTGCGGCGCGATCTGGCAATAATGCGCTTCGGCCATGCCTGCGATCTTCTTGCCCTCGAGCAGGCCACCGACCCGGCCCAGCGCCATCTGAAGGATCGAAGCGGCACCGGCCTGAAGCACCCGCGCAAACTCGTACTTCGTCGCCAGGCGTTCACCTGTCGCGATCGGGATCGTCGTCGCTCGTGCCACCTTGGCCATCTCTTCGGGCATTTCCGGCGGTGTCGGCTCCTCGAACCAGAGGGGATCGTATGGCTCCAGTCGGCGCGCAAGCCGGATCGCACCCGAAGGCGTGAATTGACCGTGCGTCCCGAATAACAGGTCGGCCTTGGTCCCGACGGCCTCGCGAATTTTCCTCACGAAGGTCTCGGAAAGTTCCAGACGTTCCTGCGAAGGCTGACGCGGATCAAACGCGCTGAACGGCCCTGCGGGATCAAACTTCACGCCGGTAAATCCCTGTCCGACATACTTTGCCGCACGTTCCGCGGAGAGATCGGGATCGGCATAGACATCCGTCGTGTCACCCTCTTCAGGGTAAATATAGGTGTAGCTGCGGAGCCGTTCGTGGACCTTGCCACCCAGAAGTTCATAGACCGGTTTGTCGACTGCCTTGCCGATAATGTCCCAGCAGGCCATTTCGAGCCCTGACATGACCGCGACCAGGGAGGACTCCGGGCGCTGCGTGAAGCCGCTGCCATACATGTTGCGCCACATGTTCTCGATCCGGAACGGGTCACTCCCAATGACATGGCGCTGGGCGGTATCTTCGGTCATCGCAGCCACGATATGGGGCGAGAAGGTCGCCGTGTAGACCTCGCCATAACCGACAATGCCGTTGTCAGTCGTGAGTTTGACGAAGATGAAATATCTGCCGCCGAAATGCGGTGGCGGATTGCCGACCACAAAGGTCGTGACATCGGTGATCTTCATGCCTTCTGCTCCCGGCTGTGGCGAATCGTTGTGGGCTGAATCACGTCGCGGGGCCACCGGACGGCGTGAATCCGCTCTGCATCGTTAGTTCAGCGCAATGAAGCCGATGCACCGGGATCACGCAAGGTAGCAATTGCATCGGGACGGCGATTTGCGGCAGGGTGGCCGGGAAACAAACCTATGGTGTGCCATGGCTGTTCTTTCCCAGTCCTTTGCTGACGGTCTCAACCGGGTTGGTCCGGATTTCACCACATCCCTCTCGCTTCCACCGGCCAGCTACCATGATGCCGATGTCCTGGCGGCCGAACACGACATCCTGTTTCGCAAGGGTTGGGTCGGGATCGGGCGCGCCGACCGCTGGCGTGATGGCGGCGACTTCACAGCCATCGATATCGGTGGCGTGCCGGTCATGGTTTTGCGTGACAAACAGGGCGAACTGCGCGCCTTCGCCAATTCCTGCCGCCATCGCGGTGCAAAACTGCTTGAAGGCTGCGGTAACGTCGCGCGCATCACCTGCCCGTTCCATGCCTGGACCTACGGCCTGGATGGCGCCCTGCGCGGTGCTCCGCGCATGGGCCATTCTGCAGACTTCGACACCACAGCCAACGGGCTGATCCCTTTCCGGGTCGAAACACGCTCCGGGTTTGCGTTCCTCTGCCTTGATGAGACGACACCGGCACTGGACGACTGGTTGGGCGATTTCGAGGCCATGCACAGCCCCTGGCCGCTGGCGTCTCTCAGGACAATGCGACGGCGCGAACTGGAAGTAGGCTGCAACTGGAAGCTCTTCCTCGAGGTCTTCAACGAATATTACCACCTGCCTTACGTCCATGGTGGAACCTTCGGCACGATCTATGGCGAACCCGATGCCGCCGATGACGTAGAGGGCGCCTTCACGACCCAGTTCGGGCTGACCAAGGGCACCGGTGGCCTGAAGGAAGACGAGCAGGAACACAGCCTGCCTGCCATGCCCAAGCTGGATGGCCGCAACCGTGACGGCACACGCTACACCTGGGCGTTCCCGTCCATGACCTTTGCCGTGGGAACCGATGCCATGTGGGTCTACGAAGCCCGCCCGATCACGACGGACCGGTGCCATGTGACGATGTCGGTCTGTTTCCCCGAAGAGACCATCGCAGCGCCGGGTTTCGAGTCCAAGGCCGCCCACTACTACGAGCGCATGGATGACGCTCTCGAAGAAGATCGCGGCGTGCTGGAACGCCAGCAGGCCGGTATGACCTCACCCTTCGCGCAACAGGGACGCTTTGCCGAACTGGAACCCAGTGTCGCCAATTTCGCCTATTGGTATGCCCGCCAGATGAAGGCTGCCTGAGTCATTGACCGTCATGGGGCCGTCATTGGGTCGTCATGGCCGCGACATGACATGAAAGGCTGCCCATGGTCGCAATCGAACTGATTGTCATCTGCCTGGTGATCGGCGTTTTGCTGCGCCTGAGCGGGCGCCTGCCCGATACCGCGCCAAAAGCGCTGGGCGGCTGGGTCATCCATGTCGCCCTGCCCGCCGCGGCGTTGAGCGCCATTCACGACGTCAGCATCAACAAGGACTGGTTGCTCGCCGCGGTCACGCCCTGGCTGGGTGTTTTTCTTGCCATGGCACTGCTGATCCCGCTCTCGCGGGCGCTGGGCTGGTCACGCCAGCGGCTGGGGGCGTTGTTGCTCGTCGCGGGCTGGGGCAACACGAGCTTTGTCGGGCTGCCCATGGTGACAGCCTATGCCGGCGCGCAATGGACCGGCGTGGTCTTTTTCATTGACCTCTTCGGCTCCTACCTCGCGCTCTCGATCCTGGGCATCGCGATTGCCACGGCCTGCAGCGAGAATTCATTCAGCTGGGCCCATGTCGTAAAGCGGGTCATCACCTTCCCGCCCTTCATTGCGATCGTGATCGCGCTGGCGACCAACCATCTGGAACGCCCCGACTGGATTGAAAGCCTGCTCGATACCCTGGCCGCGACCCTGACACCGCTCGCGCTTGCCGCTGTGGGCTATGCGATCCGGCTGGACCGCATTCTGGGCAGGCTCGCGCCGCTGGCTGTCGGGGTTGGGCTATCGCCTGATGATCGCGCCCGCTGCCAT
>JABIUG010000457.1 GCA_018700655.1 Rhodospirillaceae bacterium
AAGGACCCACATATCGGGTGAAAGGCCGGGCACCGGATCATCGATGATCCGGCGCAGGCTGGGATCGCTGTCGCCGACATAACAGGGCAGGGTCGCGATCCCCATGCCGTGGCGCGCCATCGACCGCATGGCTTGTGTATCGTCGCTGCGATGACGGATCGTCGCGCCGGGGAACGGCCCGGTAATCATCATGCGGCTGTAGGATTCGTCCTGCCAGCCGATCCATTCCCAGCCGTTCCGGCAGGGCATGGCGCGCAACTGACCGGCCCTGTCGCTCGCGGCGTAAACCCCGACCGCGGTGGTCGTCAGCCGACGACCGACCAGGGTTTCGGGAGGACTGCTCGAAATCCTGACCGCGACATCGGCCTCGCGTCGGCTGAGGTTGAGATGCTGGAAGGTGCACAAGACGCTGAGATCAATCCCGGGATGGTGGTCGAGAAAGCTGCGCAGATGGGGACCGCGGTAAAGGTTCGCCATCAGCTCCGTGCAGGTCAGCCGCAGGCTTCCCGTCAGCCGCCGCTCCTTCCCGCTGAGTTGGCGCTCGACCGCACCGAGTTCACCTTCGACGCGCTCGACCGTCTCGAAAATCTCGAGCCCGGGCGCGGTCAGCTCGTAGCCGCTCCGGGTGCGGTCAAACAGGCGTACACCCAGGCGCGCTTCCATTGCGGCCAGCCGGCGCGAAACCGTGGGTTGGCTGACACGAAGCTCGGCAGGCGCAGCCGTCAGCGATCCGGCCCGGGCAATCGCAAGAAAAAATCTGAGGTCATCCCACTTCATAGCTATGCATTTCTGTATGGAAATTATGAAAGTTTGACCGTTTCCATGCGTGAATGTCGAGCGGTAATCTTCTCTCCGATCGGCCATCACCACCCGGCAGGAGCCGCGTCATGGAACATGTTGATGTCATCGTTGTCGGTCTGGGTGTCATGGGGAGCGCTGCGGCCTATCACTGCGCCAGGCGCGGGGGGCGCACCCTGGGGATCGACGCCAACCCGCCGTACCACAAGCTCGGCTCTTCACACGGTGTCCGCCGGGCGACGCGCGAAACCTATTTCGAGGCGCCCGACTATGTCCCGCTCGTGCAGCGTTCGTTTGATTTCTGGCGCGGGCTGGAGGCCGAATCCGGCAAAACCCTGCTGACCCCGAAAGGGGCGGTTTATGTCGCCCCGGCCGAACATCCCATGTTGCGTGGCGTCGAACTGGCCGCGCGCACTCATGGTCTGGGGTTCGAGCGTCTGTCGCGCAGCCAGAGCGAAACCCGTTTCCCGGGGTTCGCCGTGCCACAGGGCTGGGACGTGCTGGTTGAACAACGCGGCAGCGTGCTCGAAGCGCGGTCTTGCCTGGAAGCCCTTGCGACACGGGCACGCCAACACGGCGCGGAGCTGCGCTATGGCCAAACGGTGACCCAGTGGAGGCCCGGTCCAGGCGGCAGCGTGATCATCACCACCGCAGACGGCGAAATCGCTGCAGATTCGGCGATCGTGACCGTCGGTCCATGCGGACCCGGAGCGCTGTCCGATCTTGCCCTGCCGATCAGGGCGGAACGGCGGGTGCTGGTCAATGTCGAACCGGAACGGCCCGAGACCTGTGGCGAGGACCAGGCATCGGTCTTTTTCTGGGCAACACCCGAGGGGGTCTTCGGCGGCTTTCTCCATCGCGACGGCGAAGGTGCAATGGTCGCACGCCACGACCGCGGTGATGTCTGCACGCCCGAATCCGTCCATCGTGACGTGACGCAAGCGGACCACGACGAAGCCAGCCATTTCTTCAAGACCTACATCCCAGGTGCTGCCGGTCCGGTCACGAAATCAAGTGTCTGCCTCTACACCATGACACCTGACAACCACTTCATCGTCGATCGTCATCCAGGCTTTGCACGGCTCGCCTATGCCGCCGGCTTCTGCGGTCACGGCTTCAAGTTTGCCCCGGTGATCGGCGAAAGCCTCGCCGACCTCGCCCTCGACGGTGCCACGGCCAACCCGATTGGTTTCCTCAGTGCAGACCGCTTCAAACAGGCGGCAGCCTAGAGTTTAGCCGCGCCAGAGATTGTCGCCCAGGTCCTGCCGGCGCAGGCGGTCGGGGATGATCTGGGTGGCAAAGACCTCCTGCCAGGTCTGGGCGCGTTTGATCAGTTCGGCCTCTCCATCTGCGACCAGGACGGTCGCGGGCAGGGGCACGGAATTGATCAGCGAGGCTTCTGCCTCGGCATAAAATCCGGCATCGAGAATCGCGACGGGTTCGCCCGTCACGACATCGGCGGGGACCATGAGCCCCTCGGCCAGAACCGAGGGAATGCAGATCGGTCCAACGATATCAGCCTGGGCATCGGCTTTTCTATGCATGCCGCTCGCGACCGTCACATGGTTGGCACTGCCTTCCTTGCAGATCGCAGGAAGGTTGTTTTCGCTAGCTTCGACATTGAACCAGACATAACCAGCATCGCTCTTGATCGTCCCGATCGAGGTCAGCATCACCGCGGCATTGCCCGCGATATAGCGGCCAGGCTCAGCCCACAGCGCGATCTTTGAGGTGTCGAGGCCGGCACCTTCGAGATGGTGGCGCAGGGCACCGACCACCGCTTGGGCCTGTTTCTCGATCGGCGGACCCTTGGCATCAGCGCTGCGTGATTCCGGATCGCGCTCGCGCGCCCAACCGCCGCCCATATCGATTACCCGCGGCGCAACGCCGGTCGCCGTCGCGACCGCACCGATCATGCGCGCACACTCGCCCTGGAACGCACGGTAGTCTTCGGCGCGTGCCGACATTCTGCCGTAATGGGTATGCCAGCCGGTCCAGTCGAGGTCGGGCTCACCCTTCAGGCGCTCGACCATGGCGATCGCGGTCTCTTGCGTGACGCCCCATTTCCAGCGCTGCAGGGTGGGCCGGAAATCGCCGTCGATCAGATAGGCGTCAGAGACAAAATGCTCGAACTCCGGCGGCACGACCTTCAGGCGGATGTTGACGCGCACGGATTTTCCGACCTTGCGCGCGGCAGCCACGACGTCATCGATTTCCTCGGCGGCATCCATGTTGATCGTGATACCCAGCTCAATCGCACGCTCGAGTTCTTCGGCGGTTTTGTTGCCGCCGTTGAGCGCGATCTTGTCGGGATCGGCGCCTCCGGCAAAGGTCGCCTCGATCTCAGGGATTCCGAAACAGTCACCGCCGGCGCCCTCATCATGGAGCACGGCGCGGACAGCCATGTTGGGATTGCACTTGATCGCGAACATCACGTTGACCGGCCCCGGCCAGACTGCCGCAAAGGCATCGCGTGCGCGGCGATAGTTGGCCCGAAGCGTTGCTTCCGAAAAGACAAACAGCGGCGAGCCGAACCTGGCAATCAGGTCCGCAGCAACGGCACCTTCGATCGTGAGATCACCATCTGATGTCACGGCAAGCTGGTCGCTGGGGGTGAGAACGGACTGGAGGCTTTCGGCAGGCGTGCTCATCTGTTGGTTTCCTTCAAGAGTTGACCCAGCTCGACATTGAACCGTTCGGGTTCCTCGACCTGCACCAGATGGCCGGCACCTTCGACGACACAGGCCCAGCCATGGGGCAGGGTTTCGGCAAGCCAGGTGCTGGCCTGATGCACGCCGGGCAGATCGGCATCGCCCCAGATCAGTAACACGCTCGCCTCGATGGCGGCGATCTGCTCCTCGACAGAACGCAGCGAGATACGGTCCCGGTGCAGCGTCGAGACCGTCAACAGCGCGCCGTGATGGGGCTGATAAACCGCACGTTCCAGGTAGGCCGCCCAGCGTTGCGGGTGTTTGGCGATGAAGGTGGCATTGGCCGGATCCTGCGTGAACCAGCGCGCCGTGCCGTCGGCCAGATCGTCGGAAATCATCGCGATCTCACCGGTGATATAGGCGCGATAGGCCTCATGTTCCTCCGGCGTATCCGGCCCGGAACTGATCCCGGTCAGGGTCAGGGAAACAAGCCGTCGGGGATGGCGGCAGGCAAACATCAGGCTGGTAAAGCTGCCCATCGAGCAGCCGGCCAGATGAAAGCGCTCGAGCTTGAGATGATCGGCAAGCTGCTCGAGATCACGCGTCGAGCAGTCCTGACCATAGAAGGCCTTGTCTGCGGGGATGTCGGACGGCGCAAAGCCGCGCGCGGCATAACGGATGCAGCGGTGTGACTCCGAGAAAAACGCGACTTGATCGTTCCAGCTCCGGGGATCACCGCCGAACTCATGGGCAAAGACGATCACCGGGCCGTCGCGCACGCCGGTATCTTCGAACCAGATGCGTGTGCCGTCGTCTTTCGTGAGATAGGCCATCGGCTCGTTGTGCTCCCTGGCGCGACTCTAGCGGCGAGCGGTCTGTCCGCAAAGGCACAGTCTGCGGCGGTATCATTCACGGCCGGTGCCGCGGACGGTTTCCGGGTATGCCGCATTGGAGGAATACAAAATGGATATGATCAACAATCCATTGGCTCATGCGCTCGCCATCTACCCGGGCATCGGGCTGATGGGTCTGGCAGGCATCCTGCTGGCCTTGCTGATCTTCCTCAAGTTTCTGGGCGCACCCGACTGGTTCGACCTCACGGTCATGGCACTGGCACACGGCTCGATCGGCCTTGCGCTCATTCTGTTTGCCCAGACATTGCTGAGCGACGCCTGGCAAAAGCCGTCATCCGATGACTAGAACCTGAGGACCAGAGCCCACTCGGCTCTGGTTGTCTCGACCTGACTTTGCACGAGAGAGCGGCGCGGACGGTCAGGGCCGTGCCTGCTCCGTACTACCAGTCGCTGGGCGAATAATTGCCGCGCACGACGTAGTCATAGTTTTTGGGCATGGTGATCTTGTCGGTCAGGCCGAGCGTCTCGGCGGCATGCCAGGGCCAGTAGGCATCCTTCAGCGAGGCGGTCGCGATGAGCGCGAGATCGGCATCGCCGTGGCGGATGATTTCGTTGGCGCGGCCGGCAGCCGCGATGTCACCGACCGCAGCCGTCGCAATCGACGCCTCGTCGCGCAGGCGCCGGGAAAAGGGCACATGCCATTCCGGCTCACGCGGCAGGTCTTCGCCGGGCACGTTGAAGCCGGAGCTGCAATCGATCAGGTCAACGCCCTCTGATTTCAGGATGCCTGCCAGTGCGACCGTGTCCTCCAGGGTCCAGCCACCCGGAGCCCAGTCAACGCAGGAGAGCCGGATCGCCAGCGGCATGGAATCGGGCATCACGCGGCGGCAGGCGCGTGTGACCTCGACCACCAGCTTGATGCGGTTGGTGAAGCTGCCGCCCCAGGCATCGTCACGCCGGTTGGTCAGCGGCGAATAGAACTGGTGAATCAGATACCCGTGAGCGCCGTGGATCTCGACCATCTCGAAACCGGCCTCGACACTGCGCCGGGCGGCCTGGGCAAAAGCCTCGATCACCGCAGCGATATCGGCCTCGTCCATGGCCCGGGGCACATGACGGATATCGCCATCTGCACCATCGAATGATTCAGCCATGGGCGCGACGGTCTCCCAGGCGCCCTCATCGGGGCTGAGCGAAAAATCACCGTCCCAGGGCGTGTGCACGCTTGCCTTGCGCCCGGCATGGGCAATCTGCATCGCGGTCGCGGCACCATGGTCCTTGCAGAACGCGGCCATGCGGGCCAGGCCCTCGACGTGTTCGTCCTTCCAGATGCCAAGGCAACCCGGCGTGATCCGCCCGCGTGCCTCGACACCGCTGGCTTCGGCAATCACCAGCCCGGCGCCGCCGACCGCGCGGCTGCCAAGATTGACCAGATGCCAGTCGTTCACGAAGCCATCGGTGCTGGCGTACTGGCACATTGGCGAGATGCCGGTGCGGTTCCTGATGGTCAGCCCGCGCAGGGTTAGGGGATCAAAGAGATCGGCCATGGCAGTCTCGTTGCTGGTTGTGCGCTGGAATCCCTA
>JABIUG010000458.1 GCA_018700655.1 Rhodospirillaceae bacterium
GACAAAGGCGCCCGCCTCACCGTCCAGCGCCACGACCTGCTGGTCGAGATGGAAGACAGGTTCGAACGGTTCGGCCTGTTTGGCGAGCTGGCGGATGAGTTCTTCGGCTTCGATCTCAGGGTAACCGGGAATGTCGAAGATCGGTTTTTCGGGATAAAGCGCGGTGCACTGGCCGCCGATGGCATCGAGCGTATCAACGACATGGCAGCGCATGTCGAGCATGCCCGCCTCGAACACCTGAAAGAGGCCTACCGGGCCTGCGCCGACCACTACAATGTCGGTCTCGTACTGTTGCGCCATGAGTTATCCCAACCCTCTGAACCTTCTCCGGGCGCGCTGTGCTTTTCTCGCGCCGCCCACCGGTTTAGGACTTACCCGATGGAAGCCACCTTGAACAACCTGCGGCATCAACGTTCCCGTCCGAAAACGACGCCATGACAGAACGGCGTGACACGTTGATCGCGACCTTTCTGGCCAAATGCGGCTGGCAGGATGCCGAACGATGGACACTGGCGGGCGATGCCTCGTTCCGGCGCTACGACCGGCTGGAAGGGCCTCGTGGCCGGGCCGTCCTGATGGATGCGCCCCCGCCCGAGGAGGACATCCGGCCTTTTGTCAGAGTCGCGCAACACCTGACGTCGGCCGGCCTAGCCGCGCCGGAGATCTTCGGTCAGGACCCCGAGGCGGGCCTGCTGTTGCTGGAAGATCTCGGTGACGACATCTACACGCGCACACTGGCCCGGGGCGGCGACGAAGAGGGCCTCTATGTCGCTGCGATCGAAGCTCTTGCAGCACTCCATCGCGGTGGAATTCCGGGCGACCTACCGCCCTATGACGACGATCTGTTGCTGTTTGAGCTCTCACTCCTGACCGACTGGTTCATGCCGCTTGCCGGGCTGGCGTTGAGCGACGGCGGCAGACGGGATTTTGTTGCGCTGTGGCGTGATCTTCTGCCGCTGGCGCATCTCGTGCCCGACGGGGTCGTGCTCCGGGATTACCACGCCGACAACCTGCTCTGGCTGCCCCAACGCGAAAGCCACCGGCGGGTCGGCCAGCTCGATTTCCAGGATGCCGTGATCGGGCCCGTGACCTATGACATCGTTTCCCTGCTGGAAGACGCAAGGCGCGATGTCGCGCCCGCAACCGTCGAAGCCGCCACGGCACGTTATCTCCAGGCTTTCCCCGACATAGCACCGGCGGATTTCGCGACTTCCTATGCGGTCATGGGCGCGCAGCGCAATCTGAAGATTGCCGGTATCTTCAGCCGCCTGCTCACACGTGACGGCAAACCCGGTTATCAGGATTACATGGCAAGGGTCTGGGGCCATATCGCCCATGATCTGGAGCACCCTGCGCTGGCGCCATTGGCAGCCTGGCTCGACCGCTGGATTCCGCCCGCCGCACGGAAACGCGCGGCATGAACGCGCCGCACAACGCCATGATCCTGGCGGCCGGTCGCGGCACGCGTATGCGTCCGCTCTCGGATCACACACCCAAACCCCTGATCGAAATCGCCGGACACTCGATGCTCGACCGGATGCTCGACCGCTTCGCAACCATGGAAACCGTGGTCGTGAACGCCTGGCATCTGGCAGACCAGATTTCCGAAGCCGTGGCCAAGCGATCCGTTCCATCGATTCGCCTGTCACGCGAAGCCGAGCTGCTCGATACCGGCGGCGGGGTCGTGCATGCTCTGCCTCTGCTTGGAAACGAGGCCTTTTTCGTCGCCAATGGCGATGTCCTGCTGACCGAACCCGGCAGAACAGCCGTGGAAAGCCTCGTGCAGAGCTGGGATGACACGCGCATGGATGCGCTGCTGTTGCTTGTGCCCGGAGAAAGAGCCGGAGGTTTCCGTGGCGCCGGTGATTTTTTCATGGATGAAGAACAACACCTGACTCGCAGAGGCAGCGCCGCGACCGCTCCCTGGGTTTATGCCAGCATACAGATCGTTCACCCCCGCCTGCTCGACGACGCACCGGCAGGGCCCTTCTCGTTCAACCTGTTATGGGACCGCGCCCTATCGAGCGGACGCCTCTTTGGCGTTGTTCACGACGGCGGCTGGTTCACGGTCGACACACCCGGAAACATCACCACGGCTGAGGCATGGCTGGCCGAGACACCATGAACGGCGCGTTCACCATTCCCGACGGGATGTCCTTTGTGGAAGCACTGGCCGCAGGGATCATCGCGCGTCACGGCGACAAGCCCGAACATCTCGCCGACGTCCTGGTCCTGGTCCCGACACGACGGTCGGCGCGCAGCCTGCGCGATGGTTTCCTGCGCCAATCTGGCGGGCGCGCGCTGATCCTGCCCACGATCCAGCCGATCGGCGATGTTGACGAGGATGACCTCACCGTCGGTCTGGCAGGCGATCATCTGGCTGGCTCTGACCTTCCCCCGGCGATCGCTCCGCTGCGTCGCCAGCTCCTGCTGACGCGCCGGATCAGAGCCGATACCGAGTTCGGCACGGCGAGCGACGAACAGGCAGCCCAGCTCGCCAACGCCCTGGCGAGTTTCATCGACGAAGTCGATACCGCTGAAGCCGATCTGGGGCGGCTGGACACCTTGGTAGAGGCTGAGCTTTCGGAGCATTGGCAAAAGACGCTGCGATTCCTGACCAACCTCACGGACGCCTGGCACCATGAGCTCCACGCCGAAGACCGGATGGACCCGGCAGCCAGACGTCGTGCCCTGCTTGACCGGCTTGGGCGGCTCTGGGAAACACATCCGCCTTCCGGGCCGGTCATTGCGGCGGGTTCGACCGGCTCCATCCCTGCCACGGCGCGCCTGCTTGCCGGGGTGCTCGCCCTGCCATTGGGCGCGGTGGTCCTTCCGGGCCTTGATCAGGACATCGATGAACGGGCATGGAACCTGATTGAGGACAGCCACCCGCAACATTCCCTCAAGGCTTTGCTTGATCGTCTGGGGCTGGAACGCGATCAAGTCCTGCCCTGGCCCGTGCCCGAGGCTGGCAATCTGCCGCTGGGCAGCCCGGCGCGGCGCAAGCTGCTCTCGGATGCGCTTCTGCCGCCTGATGCGGATCCCTCGTGGACGACGGACGAAAGCCCTCTCCCGGAAGCCACGGACGGCCTCGAATTCCTCGGTTGCGCCAACCCGCGTGAGGAAGCGCAGGTGGCGGCCCTGCGTATGCGCATAGAGCTGGAACAGCCCGGGCGAACGGTCGCCCTGGTCACCCGCGACCGTGTGCTGGCACGTCGTGTTGCAGCAGACCTGAAACGCTGGTCGATCGAGGTCGACGATTCCGCCGGCCAGGCTCTGGCAGCGACACCTGCCGGCACGTTCTTCCGGCTTGTCGCCAGGGCAATGGCTGCGCGCTGGGCACCGGTTCCCCTGCTGGCGATGCTGAAACACCCGTTCCTGCGGCTCGGACGTGACGCAGCCGATGTGCGCAATCTGATCCGGGCGCTGGAACTTGCCGTCTTGCGTGGTCCCCGCCCGGCAGCCGGCCTGGAAGGGCTGCGACGCGCACTGGCAGATCACGACAACCCGGCAGAACTGATGGCACTGCTCGATGATCTGGGGACGGCAACAGGAGATTTCGATCAGCTCCTGGACTCACAGCAGGCACCACTCCTGCGCCTGATCGGCGCCCATGCCGCAACCCTGGAGAATCTGGCCCGATCCACCGAGGATTCCCGGGGGTCGATCTGGCAGGACGATGACGGTGAAGCACTCCACGGCTTTGTCGCCGAGATGCTGGAGAACGCCGACGCCCTGGGATTTGTCACCACGGACGCCTACCCCGCCCTGCTTGAGACCCTTCTGGAAGGACGCATCGTCCGGCCGCGCTACGGCAGGCACCCCCGGGCCTTCATCTGGGGGCCTCTGGAAGCACGCATGCAGCATGCCGACTGCGTCATCCTGGCCGGGCTGGTCGAAGGGAGCTGGCCGCCCGAGCCACCGAACGATCCCTGGCTCAGCCGTCCGATGCGCACAAGGTTCGGCCTTGCCACACCCGAGCAACGGATTGGTCTGGCGGCACACGATTTCGTCCAGGCTGCTTCAGCGCAACATGTTCTCCTGCTTTACCCCGAACGCTCGGGCGGGGCACCGACGGTGCCTGCACGGTGGCTGGTGCGCCTGCGTGCCCTGCTCGACGCCCATGGCCTGTCACAACGACCGCATTCGGACGCAACCGTGTGGCAGCGCTGGCAGTCGACTCTGGATCGCCCGCCGGCGGTCGAGCCGGCTCAGGCGCCCCATCCCACGCCGGAACCCGATGCCCGTCCCAAACAGCTCTCGGTCACCCAGATCGAGACATGGCAACGTGACCCCTATGCGATCTATGCGCGCCATATCCTGGGATTGCGCCCGCTCGACGAACTCGACGAAGACGCCGATGCGGCAACACGTGGCAGCTTCATCCACGAGGCCCTGGAACGGTTTGTCGTGGCCTGGCCCGACACCATGCCCGAAAACAGCCTCGACCTGGTCCTGGGTCATGGTCGTGACATTCTGGGCACGATGCTGGAGCGCCCGGTTGTGGCGACCTTCTGGTGGCGTCGGTTCGAGCGGGTTGCAGCCTGGTTTGTCGAGGAGGAAACTCGCCGGCGCGGTGCCCTGGCACGGGTCGAGGCGGAACGGCGCGGCGAACTGGCATTCGATGACCCGCGCGGTGGTCAATTCGTTTTGACGGCCAAGGCTGACCGTCTTGAGCGCCGCAGTGACGGGCAGGTCACCATTGTCGACTACAAGACCGGCGGCGTGCCGGCTAAAAAACATGTCGTTTCAGGCCAGGCCCCGCAGCTTCCCCTGGAAGCCGCCATGATCCGCGCCGGCGCCTTCCCCGATCTGGGCGAGGCCGAGGTCTCGGGCCTGGAGTACTGGAAACTTTCGGGCGGCGAACCCGCCGGCAAAGTTGATGCGATCAAGGAAGACCCGGCGGAAATTGCAGACAGCGCACTCGCCGGCCTGAAACGGCTGGTCGAAGCTTTTGCCCAGGCAGACACCGCCTATCTCGATCATCCCGCCGGCGCCCCGATCGGCCCGTTCGACGCATACACCGATATTGCCCGGACCAAGGAATGGCGGCTGGGCTGGCGAACCCTGCTCGATGACGTGCTGTATGGAAACGTACCGGAAAGCAGGACGCCCAAACCAAGATCGTCAAATCGACGCCAGCAGGCGATGTCCGACCCGCAGCGCACGGTCTGGGTCGCGGCCTCTGCAGGCACCGGCAAGACCAAGGTCCTGACGGATCGTGTCTTGCGACTGTTGCTGGGCGGCAGCAAACCCTCGCGCATCCTGTGCCTGACCTTCACCCGCGCAGCCGCAGCCGAAATGGCCAACCGGATCCGGTACGAGCTCGCCGGCTGGGCCGCGATGGATGATGCCAATCTGATTGCGGACCTGACCGCGCTTACCGGCAACCCGCCCGAAGACGAATCGCTCGCCCGGGCGCGGCAACTCTTCGCAACAGTGCTGGAGGCTCCCGGCGGCCTGCAGATCGCGACGATTCACAGCTTTTGCCAGTCATTGCTTGGCCGGTTCCCGCTGGAAGCAGGCATCGCGCCCCACTTCACGCTGATCGAGGAGCGTGCGCGCGGCGAGTTGCTGCGCGATGCCCGCGACCGGGTGATCGGCGCCGTCGCATCAGGCCGTGCCCCTAAACTGGAAGAAGCCCTCGACCGGTTGATCCTGGAAGCAGGAGAGGCACGCGCCAGTGACCTTCTGGGCGAAATCTGCGGTGCTTCCGACGCCTTTGATCGCATGCTGAACCACTACGGTTCTCTCGATCATGCGATTGCTGCGCTCGCCCTGGGCTTGCGGATCGAACCAACCGCCAGCCAGGATTCCCTGATCGCAGCAGCATGTCGCGACGGGCTGGAGCGCGATGCTCTCGGACAGGCCGCGCAAGCGCTGGCCCATGGCAGCAAGACGGACCTTGCTGCCGGTGAGACCATCGCAGCATTCCTGAAGGCACCCGAAGGGCAACGGCCGCGTTTGCTCGATGGTTATGCCTCGGTCTTTCTAAAGGCCGATAAACAACCGCGCGCCAAGGGTGTGGGGACCAAAAAGGTGCGTGAGAACGCACCCGAAAGCGCCGAGGCGCTGGACCGTGAGCAGATCCGCCTTGAGGAAATCTATGAGATGTTTCGTGCTCTGGGCGTGTTCGAGAGAAGCCGGGCGATCCTTGTGCTGGGCTCGGCCATTCTGGAGGTATTCCGTGGCCTCAAACGCGGCCTGGCGGTGCTCGACTACGACGACATGATCGGCCATGCCCGCAAGCTCCTGACGACACCGGGGATCGCACCCTGGGTGCTCTACAAACTCGATGGCGGGCTCGATCATGTGCTGGTCGACGAAGCCCAGGACACCAATCCCGGTCAATGGGACGTCGTTCTGGCGCTGACTGAAGAGTTCTTCAGCGATCAGGAAAACCATGAATCACCACGGACCCTGTTCGTCGTGGGCGATGAAAAACAATCGATCTTCAGCTTCCAGGGCGCCGACCTTCAGGCTCTGCAAAATGTTCGGGCGCACCTGCAAAAACAAGTGGCGACGGGCGAGTGGTACTCCGACAGCCTCGATCTTTCCTATCGTTCGGTGCCCGCAATTCTGGATGCCGTCGATACCGTGTTTGCCGCGCCGGAAGCCGCCGCCGGTGTCGCTTTTGACGGCCAGACGATCCATCAC
>JABIUG010000459.1 GCA_018700655.1 Rhodospirillaceae bacterium
AGGCTGGCTCAAACGTAATCCATGGTTCGCGTCAGAGCTTGTTCCTGACCTTCGCGCGCGCATCAAAAAAACCCTGGAATAGGCGTGCGCCGGAAACACTTCAGTGCCAGGCAAGAGTAAGCAGGGCAAAAATGCCGAACCCCATAATGGCGATACCCGATGTTGCGTTCATCCAACGCATGCCGTTATCGGTGAACTTCTGACGAAGCACCGAAGCAACGCTGGTCAGCAAAAACCACCATCCGGTCGCACCCACAAAAACACCGAAGATAACGGTCCACTCATCGAACAGGCCGTGTCCAGGATCAGATACCCTGATCGCCGCGAACAACGAGATAAACGCCAGAACCGTGATCGGGTTGACAATCGTGACGGCAAACGCGGAACCAAAGGCGTGCAGCAGGGTTTCGTGATCGACAGACGCGGTACTGATCGCGTTGTTGGCCTTGCGCTTGTTCCGCAGCAACAACGTGCGCAGCCCTAACCCGATCAGGACGAAGCCGCCCAGGAATTGAATGACCAAGCGGTGATCAAGCAGGAATGACTGAACCGCTGAAACCGAAAATATGGCAAGCGCGCCGAACACGGTATCGGCGACCGCGGCGCCCAGCCCGGTGCTATATCCAACCAGACGGCCATCGAACAATGTGCGCTGAAGGCACAGGATGGCGACCGGACCAACCGGAAAGGCAACGAGAAATCCTACGATCACCCCGGTGATCAGCAGGCCAAAGTCCATGTCCACGCCTCGTGACTTCCCAAATAAGCAGGCGCCAGAGGTTTAGCGCCTGAGAGCCGGCCACGCAAATCCATGCCGGCGTTGCGATGGATCAAGGCACATTTGTTCCCGTGAGGCATGATCACAACACATTCAACCGATGGGACAAGCCAATGCCCCTGCATGACATCCTGGTCCATGTGACGCAAAGCGTCGGCAACAAGCGTTCGCTCGAAATGGCATTCGAACTTGCCCGCAGTCAGTCGGCCCGCCTCACGGGACTCTATGTCCGACCCTATCCGGTGGTTGTGCCGGTAGCGCCGATCGGCGGTGCGATTCCCATCATTGACGGTCTGGTTGAATCATACCGCGCGGCAAGCGACCAGGCCGAGAAACAGTTTCGCTCCATAGGTGAGGCCTGTGCCGTGCCGCACAACTGGCATGACGACGATGGCGATGCCGCCGGTTGTATTGCCTTCCATGGCCGCTATACCGACCTGGTTGTGATTGGCCAGAAACACCCCGACGACCAGATGCCCGAGCTACCTGGCGATATGGCGGCCCTGGTCACCATGGGCTCGGGCAGGCCAATACTGGCATTGCCCTTTGCCGGCACACTACCGACCAGGTTCGAGCGCATCATGGTTTGCTGGAATGCAACGCGCGAAGCCAGCCGCGCCACACATGACGCCCTCAGCATCGCCTCGCCGGGAGCCCATGTCGATGTCGTATGTATTGATCCCGAAGATACCCCCGACAGAATACCGGGCAGCGACATTGCCGCCCATCTGGCGCGCCATGGTCTGAGCACCAAGACCCATCGGGTCGCGAGCTCCGAGCTCAACATCGCAGACACGATCCTCTCGACATCGGCAGATCTCGGGTCCGACTTGATCGTGATGGGGGCCTATGGTCACGCAAGGCTGTTGGAGATTGCCCTGGGCGGGGCGACCCGAAGCATCCTGCAGCACCTGCCGGCACCCGTCTTGATGTCGCACTGACCGAGGCGTCGTCCACAGCCAGCCATGGGTATCGCCTGAATTCTCAAATCATCAGTGCGTAGGGTTTGGCAGCCCGATCTCCAGGGAACGCATTGCCACCGTTGCCTTGGTTCCCGATCCCGGCTCGCTCGACAACTCCAGCGTTCCACCATGAAGTTCGACCAGTGCACGGGTCAACGGCAGGCCCAGACCAAATCCTTCGATGCCACGTGTTCCCGATTTCTCGACACGGCCGAAGCGTTCGAGCGCAACATCCATTTCGGCATGAGTCATGCCCTGGCCGCTATCGGTTACCGAGAGGAGCAGGCCACCGTCATCAGCCGACGCACACCGTATGCAAATCTTTCCGCCAGGCGGCGTGAACTTGACTGCGTTGCTCAGCAGATTGACCAAAATCTGTCTGAGTTTCCGTTCGTCCGCGACGATCATGATGCGGTCTTCGGGTAAATCCGTTTCGATTGTAAGTCCGCCATGCCGGGCGCGGTCCTGGACCAGTCGCAGTGAACTATCGACCACCTCGCCAACATCCACCATGTCTGGCTTGAGAGCACCAACGCCCCGAGCTTTTCCTCGAGCAAGAGTTCGGAAAACCCGGCTATGGCATTCA
Source organism: Rhodospirillaceae bacterium (assembly GCA_018700655.1). Lineage (GTDB taxonomy): Bacteria > Pseudomonadota > Alphaproteobacteria > SP197 > SP197 > SP197. The sequence continues at coordinate 2,327 of JABIUG010000459.1, forward strand.
GGGGCGTCCGAAACTCGTGGCTGACGTTAGCCAAGAACTCCGATTTGGCTTGGTTGGCTGCGTCGGCTTCAACCTTGGCCTTCACCAGGTCGGCCTCAATCCTTTTCTGCGATGTGATGTCCTGGGGCGACCAGACAACCTCTGACCAGTCGCCCCTCGCCGCCGGTGGCAGATAAACCACGACTTGAATCCATCGGTAGTCATCACCGGTGAACAAGGATTGATCAATGGTCCAGTCCAGACGCCATCGCCCATCCAGAAAGCCGGCGATCATCTGTGCAGTTTGCTGCAACACGATGTCGGGCGGCAGGGTACCAAGCAGCCCCGACAACGCCTTTCTGTCGCGGCCGCCGCTGAGCGCCAACGCCGCTGCATTCGCGTCAACGATCTCCATGATGTCGAAGAGCTTCTGCACACGGCTGAAATCCTCGCAGAGTTCTCTCTGCACATCTGAACTCAGTTGATCCAACTCCAGCTTGACCCTTGACCAGTCCTCGACAAAGACAGGTACCGGAACTGCGTAAAACAGCATCTCCCGCGCGTTCTCGTTGCTCTCTTGCATCAGTTCGACCTGGAGTTCTTCGAACAACTGCCACCAGGAGGGCATCTGAAGGGAGTCGTCATGGTCACGCAAAGCATCGCTCCATCATGCAACGTTACCTGGTGAATTTTGCCCTGAAGTCACAACCGGAACGTCCCATATGCCCGCAAGTGCGGCAAGCGGCACTCACGCGTCGCTGCCGATGGCTTGTTCGATCGACGTCAATCCATCTCTGGCCAAAAGCACCTCCAGACCTGCCAGGATCTGTTCGATCAGGCCAGGCCCGCGATAGATCAATGCGGAATAGAGCTGCACAAGCGAGGCGCCTGCACGAATCTTCGCATACGCCTGCTCGGCCGAAGCGACCCCTCCCACTCCCACGATTGGAAGGCCGTGGTCTGTCGCCCCGTAGACCGAACGCAACAACTCGGTGGAACGCTCGAAGAGCGGCTTTCCGGAGAGCCCGCCAGCTTGATCACGATGCCTGCTGGCCAGAGTGGCAGGCCGATCGATCGTCGTGTTGGAGATGGTCAGGCCGTCAAATCCCTCGCCAGCAGCGAGCATGGAAGCCTGGACCGCGTCATCGACAGCCAGATCCGGGGCAAGCTTCAGAAGCAAGGGGGGGCGGGCCACTGCGCTGGTCTTCTCTCGTTCCCTGACCAGCGCATGGAGCAGTGGCCTAAGGCTCTCGACCGCCTGCAGGTCGCGCAGACCGGGTGTGTTGGGCGAGGAAATGTTCACCACAACATAGTCGCCCAGGGGTGCCAGCCTCTCGAACGCAGCGCGATAGTCGGCAATGGCGTCTTCGGTCGTCTTGTTTTTGCCGATGTTGACGCCGAGGATCCCGCCACCGGGAGGCCGTCGCTCCAGGCGCGAAGCCATCGCCTCCATACCGCCGTTGTTAAAACCCAGGCGGTTGATCACCGCTTCGTCGTCCGGCAACCGAAAGATGCGGGGTTTGGGGTTTCCGGCCTGAGGCTCGGGCGTCACGGTGCCGACCTCGACAAACCCAAAGCCCAGCGCAAGCATTCGGTCGGGCACGCGGGCGTCCTTGTCGAACCCGGCAGCAAGGCCGACCGGATTGGGGAAATCCAGACCTATGCACCTGACCGCAAGAGAGGGGCGCAGTTTGTGTCCCGCCTTGCCGCCAAGCCCGCTTTCCAGCGCGCGAAGAGTCAGGTCATGCGCAAGCTCCGGCTCAAATCGACGCAGCATGGGTCCGAAAAGACGATAGGGATCAACCACGGCATTTGCCCTTTGTTCAGAGCGGAACCTATCGCACAGCTAGGTCCGTGCACAGTGAGCCCGGACCGTGCTAAGCAGATGCCTTCGCTCAGCTTTAGGAGGCATCATGGATCAGCTCACCTATCACGAGGGCAACTTCCACGAAGGCAATCCCATGATCATGGGGCCGCTCGACCAGTCGTTCTGGTTTGCAACAATGATCTTCGATGGCGCCCGCGCGTTCGACGGCGTGATGCCCGATATCGAACGCCATTGCGAGCGCTGCCTGAATTCCGCCCGCGTGATGGGTATGGAGCCCAAGGAAACCGCACAAGACCTGGTCGAGCTGGCGGCCGATATGGCACGCAAGTTCCCGAGCGACAAGCAGCTCTACATCCGCCCGACCTACTGGAGCGGCCAGAGCGACTCCCTGTGGGCCGTGGCCGACCTGACAAAGTTCCTGATGGTTCTGGAAGTTGCACCCATGGAGGAGCCGACAGGCTTTTCGATGTTCCTTTCCGATCTCCGCCGGCCTGCGCCCGACATGGCGCCGACTGCCGCCAAGGCTTCTTGCCTTTATCCCAATTCCGGCGAAGCCGTGCGGCGGGCCCGCAAGGCCGGCTTCGACAACGCGGCAATGCTCGATCACGAGGGCAATGTTGCAGAGCTCGCGACCTCCAACCTGTTTTTCGTCAAGGAGGGTCAGGTTCATACCCCCAGGGCCAATGGCACCTTCCTGGCCGGGCTCACGCGCAAGCGCGTGATCGGGCTGCTCAAGGATGCCGGACACGACGTCATCGAACGTTCGGTGACCTATGATGAGGTTGCATCAGCCGACGAAGTCTTCTCGACCGGCAACTACAGCAAGGTCATTCCGGTCACCAAGGTCGACGATCGCGATCTGCAGCCTGGGCCGATCTACCGCAAGGCACGCGAACTCTATTTCGACTTCGCACGCGACGAAGGATTCAAACTGTAGGACCCAATCGGCTCAGGCCGGTTCGACCTGATATGTGAATCCGGCACTAGGTATTGGACGACATGGAAGACGCACACGAAATCAACAAACGCTGGTGGAACGAAGTCACACCGGTCCATACAAGAAGTGAGTTTTACGACGTCGAAGGATTTCTTGGCGGCCGCAACACGCTGGGCGCTATCGAACGCAACGCCGTCGGCGACGTTGCCGGCAAGCGGCTCCTCCACCTGCAGTGTCACTTCGGAATGGATTCCATGTCCTGGGCGCGCCTGGGTGCCGATGTCACCGGCGTCGACTTTTCCTCCGAAGCCATCGCAAACGCTAAGGAACTCGCGGAACGGGCAGGCCTTTCCGATTCAGTCCGGTTTGTCGAAGCGGACGTGACCAAGGTTGGCGTCGTAAACGGCGGCGGGCATGATGTGATCTTCACGTCCTTCGGCACGATCGTCTGGCTGGATAGCCTCGACAATTGGGCCGGCACGATCGCAGAGAACCTGGCGCGTAACGGTGTTTTCTATTTTCTGGACTCACACCCGACCATCATGTTGTTCGATGAAGAGACTTCCGATTTCCGTATCAGGTACGATTACTTCCACCAAGAAGAGGCCCTCTTCGAACCCGCAGGCGCAAGCGACTATGCCGATGCCACGTATACGATCCAGTCGGAATCACGATCGTTCAGCTGGCCCACTCAGGACATCTTCGGTGCGCTGGAACGCAAGGGGCTGACCGTGACCGATGTCCGGGAGTATCCGTTCGGGGCGTGGCCTCAGTTTCCGGATATGGAAAAACATGACGATGGCTACTGGTACAGAACAGCTGATGCCAAAAGCCTGCCGATTCTGCTCGGCTTCAAGGCACGATGGTAACAAGAAACCTGGATTGAGGGAGTTTGATCCGTGCGGTTCGAAGGAACGGAAAGCTACATTGCGACCGAAGACCTTTCGGTCAGTGTCAATGCGGCCATCACGCTGCAAAGGCCCTTGTTGATCAAGGGGGAACCCGGCACGGGAAAGACGATGCTTGCGGCGGAGATCGCCACGGCACTCGGCAAACGCCTGATCGACTGGACCATAAAGTCCACGACCAAGGCACAGCACGGTCTTTATGAATACGACGCTGTTGCACGTCTGCGGGATGGGCAACTGGGCGAAGAGCGCGTTCGCGATATCGCCAACTACATCAAGCCCGGAAAACTGTGGGAAGCCTTCGACGCCGATGAAGCGCCTGTGCTTCTGATTGACGAGATCGACAAGGCTGATATCGAGTTCCCCAACGACATGCTGCAGGAACTCGATCGCATGGAATTTTATGTCCATGAGACGCAGCAGACCGTGAAAGCGCGTCAGCGCCCCATCGTGATCATTACGTCAAACAACGAAAAAGAACTACCCGATGCATTCCTGCGGCGCTGCTTCTTTCACTACATCAAGTTTCCCGACCCCGAGACCATGGCCCGGATCGTCGAGGTCCACTTTCCCTCGATCAAACCGCGCCTCGTCTCCGAAGCCATGAACGTCTTTTTCGAGTTGCGCGATGTGCCCGGCCTGAAGAAAAAGCCTTCCACGTCCGAACTGCTCGATTGGCTCAAGCTTCTGATGGCCGATGATGTCTCACCCGATGTCCTGCGCAGCCAGGACACCGGCACCGTGATTCCGCCACTCTATGGGGCGTTGCTGAAGTCCGAGCAGGACGTTCATCTGCTTGAGCGCCTCGCCTTCCTGCACCGCCGCGAGCGCGGCTGAGGCAGCGGTGTTCACCAATCTCTTTCTGGAACTGAAAGACGCCGGTGTCCCCGTCAGCCTGCGCGAGTATCTCGACCTCCTGCAGGCGACCGAGGCCGGCATCGCGGATTATTCGGTCGAGGATTTTTATTATCTGGCGCGCACGTCGCTGGTGAAGGACGAACGTTTTCTCGATCGCTTCGATCGTGTGTTCGGCCACGTCTTTCGCGGCCTCGAGAAGCCCGAAGGTGAAGGCACGGATGCCGAAATTCCCGAGGAATGGCTCAAGAAGCTTGCAGAACTCAACCTGACCGATGAGGAAAAGGAAGCGATCGAAGCCATGGGCGGTTGGGAAAAGCTCATGGAGACCCTCAAGCAGCGACTCGAGGAACAGGAGAAACGACATCAGGGCGGATCGAAGTGGATCGGCACGGCCGGCACCTCCCCCTTTGGCGCCTATGGCTACAATCCCGAAGGTGTGCGTATCGGCCAGGACGGAAACAGGAACTTCTCGGCCGTGAAGGTCTGGGATAAGCGGGAGTTCAAGGATCTCGACAGCGATCGCGAGATCGGCACCCGCAACATCAAGGTCGCCTTGCGCCGCCTGCGCCGCTTCGCCCGCGAGGGCGCCGCCGACGAACTGGATCTCGACGACACCATCCGTTCAACCGCACGCAACGCGGGCTGGCTTGACCTGAAGATGGTGCCCGAGCGCCATAATGCCGTGAAACTGCTGCTCATGCTCGATATCGGCGGATCGATGGATTGGCACATCCGCGCCTGCGAGGAGCTGTTCTCTGCTGCGCGTACCGAGTTCAAACATCTCGAAGCCTGGTACTTCCACAACTGCGTCTACGAGAGCGTCTGGCAGGAAAATGTCCGTCGCCACCGCGAACGCACGCCGTCATGGGAACTGCTCCACACCTATCCCAGCGACTACAAACTGGTCCTGGTCGGCGATGCTTCGATGAGTCCCTACGAGATCGCCATGCCAGGCGGCAGCGTCGAACACTTCAACGAAGAATCCGGTGAGGTCTGGCTGCGCCGTTTTCTCGATATCTATCCCAAGGCCGTGTGGCTCAACCCTGTCCCGGAGGAGCGTTGGCGCTACACCGGTTCGATCGGCATGGTTCGCGAGATCATGGAGGGGCGCATGTACCCTCTCACACTCGAAGGCCTCGACGACGCGATGCGGGA
>JABIUG010000460.1 GCA_018700655.1 Rhodospirillaceae bacterium
CAGTACGCGCGCCGCGGCTCGGCTGCCGGCTTCGTCGGGTACGGGATGGGCGGCTTCGACCACTTCGATTCTCTGGGTCGGCACATGGTGGCCGTAGGGGGTGACCACGATCCCGGAAATCTCGCCTGGCCAGTTCGCCTCAACCACCGCCGCCATGGCGGCAGACGCCTTGCCGGCACCGATCACAACCGTACGCCCCAGGGGCGGGGCGGGAAGATGTTCTGTCAGACACGGTTCGGCACGGGCCGCGTTAACAGCTGCATCGAACAGGTCGGTGAGGAACTGGCGAGGGTTCTCAAGCATAGCGGCGGGTTCTGACATGGTCCGTCGCCACAATGCAACGAACTTGATGAGTTAGCGTTGCTGGCATGCGTTCTTTGCGGTTGAAGCCATCGGGCGGGTTGTTGCGAAACGGCGGCGAGTTATAGTCCCGCCCATGGATTTTGTCAGGCGCGATCCCATCAGCGATATGCGTGGCGACGGCGACCCGTTGCTGGGTCCCGACGATCCACCCGCTTATGAAATTGTCAATCCGCGCGGAACGTTGCCGGTGGTGCTGTTGTGTGACCATGCCAGCAAGGCGGTGCCCGAAGCGCTGGCTGGACTTGGTTTGCCGGATGGTGCGCTCGACCGCCATATCGGCTGGGATATCGGGGCGGCCGAGATTACCCGTCGCATGGCGGCACATTTCGATGCACCGGCTGTGCTGGCGGGTTATTCGCGCCTTGTGATCGACTGCAACCGGCAGCTTGATGACGAACAATCGATCGTCACGATAAGCGACGGCACGGCGATCCCTCGCAATCAGGACATCAGTGCACAAGATGCTGCGGATCGGGCCGAGGCCTGTTTCTGGCCCTATCACGAAGCCGCCGCAGCGGTCATTGAAGGTGTTGAGGCACGGGGTGCGGTGCCACCCATCGTGATGATGCACAGCTTCACCCCGGTGATGGGCAGGGGCGAGCGTCCTTGGCATGTCGGCGTGCTGTGGGATCGCGACGGCAGGATCGCCTTGCCGCTGATGGATCACCTGCGTCATCGCGGTGACCTGGGCGTCGGAGATAACGAACCCTATACAGGCGCATCGCCCCATGGTTTCAGCATGCCCGTTCATGCCGCCCGCCATGGCCGGGCCAACGTCCAGATCGAGATACGCCAGGATCTGATTTCCGATGAGAGCGGTATTTGTCGCTGGACCGAAATCATGATCGATGCCTTTGAAGGTATCTTTGCCGACGAGGCGATTTACCAGCGGGAGGTCTGAGCCATGGCTGTATCAGAACCGGCGTTTACCATGGGCGTCGAGGAGGAATATCTCCTCGTCGACAAGGTCACCGGCGAACTGGCTTCCGATCCACCCGAATCACTGGTTGATGAATGCGCCAAGGTGTTGGGTGAGCAGGTCTCCAACGAATTTCTGCGGGCTCAGGTCGAGATCGGGACGCGCGTCTGCAAGGACATCTCTGAAGTCCGAGAAGAATTGAAACGTTTGCGGAGCGGTGTCATTGGCGTAGCCGACGGGTATGGCCTGGCGCCCATTGCTTCCTCGACCCATCCGTTTGGCGACTGGCGCAATCAGGACTATGTCCAGAAAGAACGTTACGAAGGTCTCGCCAGGGACATGCAGGCTGTGGCGCATCGCCTGCTGATTTGCGGCATGCATGTCCATGTCGGAATCGAGGATGAGGAGTTGCGCATCGATCTGATGAACCAGGTGCGTTACTTCCTGCCGCACCTGCTTTGCCTGACGACTTCTTCGCCCTTCTGGCAGGGGCGTGACACCGGCCTGAAATCCTACCGGCTGACCGTGTTCGACGCCTTGCCACGTACCGGACTGCCCGAACCGATCGCAAGCTGGTCGGAATACCAGCGCATGATCCAGCACATGACCAGTTCCGGCCGGATCCACGACGGCTCCAAGATCTGGTGGGACCTGCGTCCAAGTTCACACTATCCCACGCTTGAGATGCGGATCTGCGATGTCTGCCCTGACATGGAGGGCGCCCTGACCGTGGCGGCGCTCTTCCAGTGCATCCTGCGCATGCTCTACCGCCTTCGCATTGGCAATCAGCGCTGGCGCGAATATCCCAACATGCTGGTCCAGGAAAACCGCTGGCTCGCGCAACGTTATGGCAGCAGCAGCGAACTGGTCGATTTCGGCAAACGTTCCCTTGTGCCTCTTGCCGATCTGATCGACGAAGTGCTCGAACTCACGGCTGAGGATGCCGAAGCCCTGGGCTGCACTGCCGAAGTCCAGCGGGCGCGTTTGATCGTCCAGAGAGGTACGGCCGCCGAGCGTCAGCTTTCTGTTTTCGAGGCCGCCGGTGGAGCTGCTGCCGGCGATGATGCGTTCCGTGCGGTCGTGCTCGATCTTGTCGAGCAAACTGCAGCCGGAACATCTTGAGGTCGAGGCGTCAGCGCCCCACATCTCAGGGACAAGCCAGCAAGGAGTTCGGCCATGGATGACGCAACAAAGACCGAAATCGAGGCTGCCGTCTTCCGGCGCCTTCGTGAACATTTCGAGCGCAAGCCCGAGGTCCAGAACATCGACCTGATGAATATGGCCGATTTCTGCCGCAACTGTCTGGCCAAGTGGTATCGCGCAGCCGCTGAAGAGCGCGGCGTCGAGCTCGATTACGATGGCGCGCGCGAAGTCATCTATGGTATGCCTTATGGCGACTACAAATCGCAGTATCAGGAGAAGGCCTCACCCGAGAAGGTGGCAACCTTCGAAGAAGGCGAGAAACGCCGTGCCGTCGAAGCTGCCGCGCGTGGTGAGACGCACTGACACCGGGCCGCTGCCGCCGCTACCAGCGCTCGAGGGCCGGGCGCAGATCGACTTCATGGGTCCAGGCCGTGTGATGCTGGCGGTGGATTGCCAGATAGGTCTCGGCAATGGCGTCGGGATCAAGCAGCGCGTCGATGCCCTTTTCGGGGATTTCGTGGGCATGGGCAGGTCCGTTGATCTCGCCGTCGATGTTGACGATGGCGACGTGGACTCCCTTGGGCCCAAGTTCGCGGGCCATCGATTGAGCCAGGGCGCGCAGGCCGAATTTGCCGACGGCAAAACCTCCGAAATTGGCCGAACCCTTGTAGCAGGCCGTCGCGCCGGTAAAGAGCAGGGTGCCGTTACCGCGTGATGTCATCCGTTGTGCCGCTTCGCGCCCGACGATGAAACCGCCCAGGCAGGTCACGTTCCACTGGTTGACCAACTCGTCAACTTCGATCTCGAGCACGGATTTCATCAGGAAACCGCTGGCGTTGTAGACAACCAGGTCAGGCTCACCCAGTTCCCCGCTGACGCGATTGAAGAGATCGTTGACCGCAATCTCATCGCGAACATCGCAGGCGTAACCATAAGCATTTCCGCCTGTGACAGATTCGACGCCGCTGGCCAGTTCCTCGGCATTGTGCGGATTACGCGAAGCGATCGCGACCGCCATACCTGCTGCCGCAAACCGGCGCGCCAGCCCCGCACCCAGGCCGCCGCCGGCACCGATCACCACTGCAACACCGCTCTTGTCGTTCATCTCAATCGCTCCACTTGGTTTGTCATTGCGCCGCGGCCGCCTGGGCCGGGGGCGAGGTCATTGCGGCAATCAGACTTTCGCGCCGGCGCCCGGCTGCATCAAGAGCGGCCATCTTTACTGGGCCGTAGCCGCGAATTTCCTCGGGAATGCCGGCCAGCGCTGTCGCAGGGCCATGGCTGGCTGGTTCCAGCCTTTCGAGAATCAATCCGATATCGCCTTCGTAATCTCTGATCAGCCTGCGTTCGCGCCGCCGTTCCTCAAGCCTGGAGAAGGGATCAAACCAGGTGCCGCGAAGCACCTTGCCTTTGGCAAGCACCCGCAGAAGCGGCCAGACCCAGGGTCCAAACGCCCTCTTTTTCGGCCTGCCTGTCGACGGGTCAATCCGTGACAACAAAGGTGGTGCCAGATGCAGACTTACCTTGCCGCCGTCTTCGAAAGTCTGGCGCAACGAGCGTTCAAATGCGCCATCGGTGAAGAGGCGTGCGACTTCATACTCATCCTTGATCGCCAGGACCTTGTGATAGTTACGCGCGACGGCTTCGCTCAGTGCAGTCGAGCCTGCCAGAAGGCTGGATTCGGCGACACAAACGCGGTCGATCAGTTCGCAGTAGCGGTTTGCCAGGGCCTCGTTCTGATAGACCCGCAGGTGCTCGGCGCGGCGCTCGATGACCTCTTCGAGAGAGGCTGAAATGTGTTGGTGTCGCTGGGTGTGGCGTCCCACCCTGATCATCTTCAGGACCGCATTTTCATCAGCCACGAGTGTTCGGCCGATCGCAAGGGCCTTGCGATTGGCTTCGATCGAGACACCGTTCAGGGCGATGGCCTGATCAA
>JABIUG010000461.1 GCA_018700655.1 Rhodospirillaceae bacterium
ACCTCGCAATGCTCTCCCCCGAGATACTGGATACCATCGCATCTGGCACTCAGCCGATCGGCTTGACGACCGAGTATCTCTCTCGAAACAAGATATCTCCTGTCTGGGCTGAGCAAGTCTGCCAGATCCAGATGCTTTGAAGCACACCGCCAGAACCAAACTCTCAGCGCCATAATCGCAAACAGAGACTGGGGCCGAGAATCGGCGTCCCAAACCGATCTCCTTCCGTCTCCATCAAAAAGCCTGCCAGGCAAGCCTTTGAATAGACGCCCTCTTCTCGCAAACACGTCAGAGAACCGGAAATGACGGAAGTGGTTGGCTGGGGGACCTGGATTCGAACCAGGACTATTCGGGTCAGAGCCGAAGGTTCTACCGTTAAACTATCCCCCAGCAGGGACGGCAGGCGCGTAGTTTACGCGAAGGCGCGCGTTATGCCGAGCGCCAACCAAACTGTCAACAGACCAGGGCTTTGCGATGGAGGCCTGGGCACATAGATTGCGGTCATCGTGACCGACCTCCAGGAACCTCTTTCCGAATTTGATGTTGCGCCCGTTACCGGGCCCGGCAAGGGCGAGGTGTTGCATCGCACCTTTGGTTTCGACGGGTTTCGGCCCGGGCAGGAGCCGGTGGTCGATTGCCTGCTGGAAGGGCGCAATGCCCTGGTCATCATGCCCACGGGTGCTGGCAAGTCGCTGTGTTTCCAGGTTCCAGCCTTGGTCAGGGGCGGCCTGACGGTGGTGGTCTCGCCGCTGGTTGCCCTGATGCAGAACCAGGTGGCTGCCTTGCGGCTGGCGGGGGTGGCAGCAGCGTCCATCAATTCCTCGCGCGATCGCGATGACAATGTGGCGACCTGGCGTGCTGTTGCGGCAGGTGAGATCACCCTGCTTTACCTTTCGCCCGAACGGCTGATGACCGAACGCATGCTGGCCGCCCTGGCGCGCCTGCCGCTTTCGATGATCGTGGTCGACGAGGTCCATTGCATCTCGCAATGGGGCCACAGCTTTCGCCCGGAATACGAGGCACTCACCACCCTGCGCGATATCTTTCCCGGCGTGCCGCTGGCCGGGTTCACCGCAACCGCCGACATGGTGACGCGCGAGGATATTGCGTCGCGCCTGTTTGGTGACCGTGTCGAGACCTTCATAGCCGGGTTCGACCGGCCGAACATACGTCTGGCCGTGACCTCGAAAAACAATGCGCGACAGCAGCTGCTGTCCTTTGCCGCCGAGCGGGAAGGCCAATGCGGCATCGTCTACTGCCTGTCGCGGCGCAAAACCGAGGAGATGGCCGCTGCCCTGGTCGATGCCGGGCACAACGCCTTTGCCTATCATGCCGGACTGGAATCCCATGACCGCAGGGTCCTGCTCGATCGTTTCCTGACCGAACCCGGCATCGTGATGACCGCAACGATTGCCTTCGGAATGGGGATCGACAAACCCGATGTGCGTTACGTCGTCCATGTTGACCTGCCCGCCACGGTGGAAGCCTATTATCAGGAACTGGGCCGGGCAGGGCGTGATGGTGAACCGGCCGATGCCGCGATGTTCTATGGCCTCGATGACATCCGCATGCGCCGCCACTTCATCGAGGAGAGCGAGGCCGAAGAGGCGCGCAAGCGGATCGATCATCGCAGGCTCGATGCCCTGCTGGCCTATTGTGAGGCTGTTGAGTGCCGCCGCATTTCACTGCTGAACTATTTCGGCGAGTCCTCGGGCCCTTGCGGCAATTGCGACATCTGTCTGGATCCCCCGACCATGGTCGACGGTACCCAGGCGGCAAAACACGCGGTTGAAGCGGTGCTCCAGACCGGCGAGCGGTTCGGTGTCGTCCATATCGTCGATGTGCTGACGGCCAAGGCGACCGACAAAGTGGCTCAGTTCGGTCATGGTGATCTGCCGGCCTATGGCCAGGGTGTTGATACCAAGCCGGCGGTCTGGCGCTCGATCCTGCGACAGCTCGTCGCGAGCCACATCCTTGAGGTCGACGTCGCAGGTTACGGCGGCTTGCGCACGACTCCCCGGGGCAACGCGATCCAGCGTGGCGAAGAGACCATCGAGCTGCGCGAGGAAAGTCTGAAAAGCACGGCACGGACGAAATCCAAACGGGGCAGCGCCGCGCAGAAGGCGGTCGCACAGGGCGATCTGGGCCTGTTGCAGGCCCTGAAGGATCTGCGTCTCTCCCTGGCGCGCGAACGCGGTGTTCCGCCCTATGTCGTTTTTCATGACGCCACACTGATCGAACTTGCCGCATCCAAGCCTGCAAACCAGGAAGAATTCGGCCATATCCACGGTGTCGGGGCCTCGAAACTGAAACGGTTTGCCGATCCGTTTCTGGAACTGATCGCACAACATCGTTGATTGTCGCGACGTCGCGCTGCTGCCTCTCTTCTGGCGACCTCCAGGCAAGGCCGGACAGCCTGACCTGCACAGCGCAGCCGGTTTCCCTTTGGCCGAAATTCGGGCTAGAGAGGTAGGGCGCACCTGTGAAGATGAGGTTGGTTCAGTGGTTGTGGGGTTTTACGACAATGGGCGAAAACGACGGAACGGGCGACCGGCCCACCGTCGCGATCAGCACACCTATGCCGCCATCGACCTTGGAACAAACAACTGCCGGTTGCTGGTCGCGCGGCCCAGCCGCGAGGGTTTTAGGGTCATCGACGCCTTTTCCCGAATCGTGCGCCTGGGCGAAGGCCTTCATGCCAGCGGAAACCTTTCGGATGCCGCGATTGAGCGCACGATCGAAGCGCTCCATGTCTGTGCCGGAAAGATGCAACGCCGGGGTGTCGATCGCGCACGCTGCATCGCAACCGAGGCCTGCCGCAGGGCAGCCAACGGCACTGGTTTTCTGGAACGCGTCCAGGCTGAGACCGGCATCTCCTTTGAGATCATCGACCCCGATGAAGAGGTCCGCCTGGCGTTTGTCGGGTGCCAGCCACTGATCGAATCCTGGGCGCGCCGTGTCGTGGTGCTCGATATCGGTGGCGGCAGCACGGAGCTTTCCTGGCTTGAGATCGCATCTGATGGTTCCAGCAACCTCTCGGCATGGGTTTCGTTGCCCTGCGGCGTTGTCTCGCTTGTTGAACGGTTCGACGCGCCCGACGTCCAGGACGTGAGTTATGAAGACATGGTCGGCCATGTCGAAAAGATGATCGGAACTTTCGAGGCCGAGCACGGCATGGCCCGGCACCTTCCTTCCGGTGATGTCCAGATGATCGGAACCTCGGGCACCGTCACCACGCTGGCCGGTATTCATCTCGACCTGCCCCATTACGACCGGCGCCAGGTCGACGGCATGGTGATTGCGTTTGAAGACCTCGATGCCGTGACCGGTCGCCTACGTCTGATGTCGCTGGCCGAGCGTGCCGAAGTGCCCTGTGTCGGGCGCGACCGTGCCGATCTGGTGGTTGCCGGCGCTGCTATCCTCGAAGCGGTGCGCCGGGTCTGGCCGCTCAAGCGGCTCTCTGTCGCGGATCGTGGCCTGCGCGAAGGTGTTCTGCTGGGCATGATGGCCCAGGACCGGGTCGGTCACGGAACACCTGCTGCAAATACGCCTGGCGAGCCGCACACGGCCGCCGACGCAGCACAGTGAGCCCCCCTGAAGGCCCGGGCGGCAAGGGCCCCAACAAACCGCGTGGACGGGCCCTGAAACAACGGGTCAAGACAGCCAAACGGCGCAAGACCTCCTCGACCCGGTGGCTGCAGCGCCAGCTCAACGACCCCTATGTCGCCGGTGCGCGCGAGGAAGGTTACCGCTCACGCGCGGCCTACAAGCTGATCCAGCTCGACGAGCGATTTAGCCTGCTGCGCAAGGGTACCCGCGTGGTCGACTTGGGTTCTGCACCCGGCGGCTGGTCGCAGATCGCGGCAAAGATTGTGGGAGGTGCTCCGGTCATCGCCATCGACCTTCAGGAGGTGGAACCGATCGCCGGTGTCGAGATGATCGTGGGCGATGCTACCGATCCCGATATGCAACAGGCCATTCGCGCAGCCCTGGCAGGACCGGCCGATCTGGTGATGTCCGACATGGCCGCTGCAGCGACCGGGCACCGCACGACCGACCACATGCGTACCATGTCGCTGGCCGAGGAGGCCTATGCCATCGCGACCCGCCTGCTGGCGCCAGGCGGTGCGTTCATCGCCAAAGTTCTGCGTGGCGGTGCCGATGATGTCCTGCTCAAGGCCCTGAAAAAGGACTTCGTCAAGGTGACCCACGTCAAACCGGAAGCCAGCAGGCAGGACTCGCGCGAGATCTATGTCGTCGCGACCGGCTTTCGCGGCGAGGCTACGGCCTAGGCAGCTCCCCTGTAACGTTGTCAGGCGTTCGCCTTGCTCTATAGTACCTAAGCTTGGCGGGATATTTGTCCGTTGTAGACGCCCGAGGGTGGCGTCATGAGCAGATCCAACAAGGGAGAATCAATCCATGGAATCCAAACGCGACGTCGAGAGATTTCTCGATAACTACAAGATGGGCCGCCTTTCCAGGCGCGAGTTCAAGGCCGGTCTGGCTTCGGTTGGCCTGGTTTCGACCGTAGCGCCGATGGCCAGCAACAAGGCGTTTGCCGGCGACGACGATCCGTTGTGCTTCACCTGGGGCGGTTACGAAGTGCCCGAGATGCACATGAACTATATCGAGAAATACGGCGAATCGCCGAACTTCGCGCTGTGGGGCGATGAGGAAGAGGCCGAAGCCAAGATGATCGCGGGTTTCAAGGCTGACGTGTCCATGCCCTGCTCCTACAAGGTGCAGAAGTGGAACGATCTCGGCTTCCTGCAGCCGATCGACACCAGCCGCCTGGAGTACTGGGACGACATCATCCCTGCGCTGCAGGGTGTGCCCGACATGCGGATCGGCGACGACCAGATGATGGTCTGTGCCTGGTGGGGCCTGACTTCGGTCACCTTCCGCACGGATCTGGCGCCGGAATATGTCGATCCGGAAAATCACAGCTGGGGCATCCTGTGGGATCCCAAATATGCCGGTCGCCTGTCGATGATCGACAGCCTGATCGATGGTGTGATGGTCGCGGCGATCTATTCGGGTGCCGAAGACCCGTTCAACATGACGCCTGCCGAGGTTGCCAAGACCAAGGACCTGATGGTCGCCCAGCGTCCCCTGCTGCGTTACTATACCAACGATACGACGAGCTGGGAACAGGCGCTTGCTTCGGGTGAACTGATTGCCGCTGCGTCGTGGAACTCGACGCCGCTCAATCTGATTCAACAGGACATTCCGGTTGCCTTCATGAATCCCAAGGAAGGCCCGATGACCTGGACCTGCGGCATCTCGCTGATGTCGTTTGCCGATGAGAACAAGGTCGACCGCGCCTATGACCTGATCGACGCCTTCCTGGCGCCGAACACCGGTCATTTCTGGGTTGAAAGCTACGGCATGGGCCATTCGAACCAGGAGACCTACAAGGCCTTCTCGGCAGAAGAACTCTCCATGCGTGGACTGCCACCTGAGGATGTCGAAGGCTACATCAAGTCCGGCATCTTCCAGGCCACGATCCAGAACGAGCCGGAACTGCAGGAAATGTACGAAGAGGTGAAGGCCGGCTTCTAAGCCCGTCGATTTCACTTTGATTTCTGAGAACGGGGTGGTCTTTGGGCTGCCCCGTTTTTCTTTCTTGTTTTGCCTAAGGCGCAGGCGTTCACTCCGCTCACTTGGCTTCCGCGCCTTTGGCGCGCCGGCGCGGTCGCACCGGTCGGCGGCCGCTACGCTCTCGCCGCCGAACGCAATGACTGACGGCATTGATGTTTCGAACAAGATAACCGGGGCGCCTTTTCGGTGAGCGACCGCGAGCCCGCGCCAACGGCGCGTTAGCCAAACGAGCGGAGCGAGAGCTGGCGCTTGAGGCTAATCAAACAAAACATGGAGCGAACGCCGGCGTCTGAGGCTGAACAAAAACTCCCGCACATACCACCTATGCACAATTCCGGGGCGCAATCTGCTTGGCCGTTGCGGTCCTTCGTGATACTTGACCGCGCTACTTCAGGCATAAAGAGGTGGCGATGAAGATCCGGGAAGCTTTGACCTTTGATGACGTTTCCCTGGTCCCTGCGTATTCGCAGGTCCTGCCCAATTCCGTCAGAACAACGACCAGACTGACCAAGTCGATCGAGCTTGGCATACCCCTGTTGTCGGCTGCGATGGATACCGTCACCGAGGCCCCCATGGCGATCGCCATGGCCCAGAACGGCGGCCTTGGCGTGATCCACAAGAACATGACGGCTGATGAGCAGGCCAACGAGGTCCGCCGGGTCAAGAAGTTCGAGTCCGGCATGGTCGTAAACCCGCTCACGATCGGGCCTGATGCGGCGCTTTCCGCCGCACTCGACCTGATGGAGGCTCATGGCATTTCGGGTGTTCCCGTGGTCGAGCCCGGCAGCGAACGTCTGGTCGGCATCCTGACCAATCGCGACGTGCGGTTTGCCAGCAATCCGCGCCAGCCGGTACGTGAGCTGATGACCCACGAAAACCTGATCACGGTGAAGGAAGGCGTGACCCGCGACGAAGCGATGCGCCTGTTGCACCAGCACAGGATCGAGAAGGTCCTGGTGGTCGATGACGAGCACCGCTGCATCGGCCTGATCACGGTCAAGGACATCGAAAAGGCACAAGCCCACCCTGATGCCTGCAAGGACGAGCATGGCCACCTGCGCTGCGGTGCGGCGACCGGGGTCGGCGAAGATGGCTTTGCCCGTGCCGAGGCGGTGATCGATGCCGGGGTCGATGTTGTCGTGGTTGATACCGCCCATGGCCATTCCCAGGGCGTGATCGATGCCGTCGCGCGGATCAAGAAACAGTCGAACTACACCCAGGTGATCGCCGGCAACATCGCCACCGCCGAGGGGGCGCGCATCCTGATCGACAACGGCGCCGATGCCGTCAAGGTCGGGATCGGACCGGGCTCGATCTGTACCACCCGTGTTGTCGCCGGTGTCGGCGTGCCCCAGCTCACTGCGATCATGGACGTCGCCGAGGAAGCCGCCAAGACCGGTACCCCGCTGGTCGCAGATGGCGGCATCAAGTTCTCGGGTGATTTCGCCAAGGCCGTGGCAGGCGGCGCGAATGTGGCGATGATCGGCTCGCTGCTGGCCGGCACCGATGAGGCCCCCGGCGAGATCTTCCTGGTCGGCGGGCGCTCCTACAAACAATACCGCGGCATGGGTTCGCTGGGCGCAATGGCGCGCGGCTCGGCCGACCGCTACTTCCAGCAGGATATCTCCGATGTCGTGAAGATGGTGCCCGAAGGTATCGAGGGCCGGGTCGCCTACAAGGGCCCGGTGCATCACATCGTGCATCAACTGGTCGGCGGCCTGCGCTCATCGATGGGTTACACCGGCAATGCCGATCTCGATGCCATGCGCAGCCAGTGCAACTTCGTGCGCCTGACCAATGCGGGCCTGCGCGAAAGCCATGTCCACGACGTTACGATGATGCACGACGCGCCCAACTACCACACGGAGCGCTGACCTTTTGACGTTCGTCATGATCGGTTTCAGCCCGTGCGAGCCAGAGGCACAATGGTGACGCTGCGAGCCGCCCGCCAATCCGACGCTCCAGCGATTGCGCGCGTCCACGTCGAAAGCTGGCGCACGACCTATGCCGGCATGTTGCCCGACAGCTATCTCCTGAGCCTGGATGTCGATCAGCGCACCGTCTTCTGGGCGCGCCTGCTCAAGCCCCGTGGCGACAGCGTCGTCGTCGCCGAGGACGAAAAGGCCGGTGTCATCGGTTTCGGCAGTTGCGGGCCGATCCGGCCGGAGGAACAACCCCAGAGCGGCGACGGCTGGCTGGGCGAGATCTACACGCTTTACCTGCTGAGTGACTGGCACGGGCAGGGCCTCGGCCGCTCGATGCTGGACTGGCTGCTGCAACGCCTGCGCGCCCGTGGTCTCGATCGCATCCTGCTCTGGGTTGTCGAAGCCAATCCGACCCGGTTTTTCTATGAGGCGATGGGCGCAAAGGTCATCGCGCGCCGGCGTGAACCGTTCGCCGGCGTCTTGCTCGACGAACTTGCCTATGGCTGGAGCCCGTCATGACAGAGACCACCGCGACAGAGCCTGTGATCAGGATCCGCGAGATTGACCATGTCGTGCTGCGTGTCGCCGATATCGAGCGCAGCCGTGCTTTCTGGCGCGACGTCCTGGGTTGCCCTGTCGAACGCGAACGCCCCGATCTGGGCCTCTACCAGATGCGCGCCGGGGCCTGCCTGATCGATCTCGTCCCGGTCGACAGCCAGCTCGGCCGCATGGGCGGGGCAGGGCCGGACAGGGAAGGCCACAACATGGACCATGTCTGCCTGCGCGTGGAACCCTTCGACGAAGCCGGAATCCGCGCCCATCTCGCCCACCATGGCATCGAAACCTCAGCCAGCGGCCAACGCTACGGCGCCGAAGGCAACGGCCCCTCGCTCTACCTCCAGGACCCCGACGGCAACACCGTAGAACTCAAGGGACCGCCCGAAGCGTGATGGTTCACTTGCTCACCCCACAACCGTGTTCCGCTCTCCCCCACGAGGGAGAGGGACGCGGAGACTTGGGCCGGTTCCTTGCCGGCCCTAGACGTAGCTGGGTGAGGCGGCAGGGTGGTACCGCCAGGCGCGGAACAAATTGGAAAGCGCCAACCCGCGCGACCCCTAACCCCGGCTCTCTCCCCGGCGGGGAGAGGGAGATTTTTTTTGAGTCGAAGAGAGAAGGTTACCCATGACGACGACGCCCCATACCGAACAGGTTCTGATCCTCGATTTCGGATCGCAGGTCACCCAACTGATCGCGCGCCGGGTGCGCGAGGCAGGGGTCTACTGCGAGGTCCTGCCCTGCACCGTGTCGGATGCGCGCATTCGTGAGTTCAACGCCAAAGCGATCATCCTTTCGGGCTCGCCCGCCTCGACCACCTGGGAAACCGCCCCTTCGGTGCCCCAGGCGGTGTTTGATGCCGGCGTGCCGATTATGGGTATTTGTTATGGCGAGCAGACCCTGTGCGCCCAGATGGGTGGTGCGGTGGAAACCTCCGAAAGCCGCGAATTCGGCCGCGCCTTCCTCGACATCAAGGAAGATTGCGCTTTGTTCGACGGCGTCTGGCAACCAGGCGAGCGCCATCAGGTCTGGATGAGCCATGGCGATCGGATCACCGCCATCCCCGAAGGTTTCCGCGTCGTTGCGACGTCGGAGGGCTCACCCTTTGCCGCCATCGCCAACGACGAAAAACGCATCTATGCCGTCCAGTTCCACCCCGAGGTCGTGCACACGCCAGACGGCGGCAAGCTGCTCGCCAACTTCGTCCACAAGGTTGCAGGGTTTGCCGGTGACTGGTCGATGGCGGC
>JABIUG010000462.1 GCA_018700655.1 Rhodospirillaceae bacterium
GGCCCCCACGAGATCGAACGTCTGGTCGAGGTTTCCGATACACGTTACCGCTGCAAGGCGAACTGGAAGCTGGTGATCGAGAACTTCATCGACGGCTACCACTTTTTCTATCTTCATCCCATCTCGTTCGGCGATGCCGACTATACGAAACAGCACTGGTGGCCTGCGGGCCGTCACTGGATGTTTCACCGTCCGCTCAAGCCCGGTCAGAACCACGAAGGCCAGAGGCTTCCGGTGATCGATGGTGTCGACAGCGCCCATGGTGCCGACGGTTACATCCTGTTTCCCAACCTTGCCCTGTTCGCGACCGCAACTGCGTGGCTCACCTTCCATGCTGTGCCCAACGGCGCGGAAGAATCCTTCATCGACATTCGCGTGCTGGCCGATCCAAGGGCGCTTGAAACCCTCGGCACCAAGGAAGCGCCGCTCTCGGAGATGCCGAGCAGCATCGTCTCGACCAAGGGTCCCCTATGGCCTCATGACCCCGCAGACCGCGACAAACATCCGCTCGAGACCGACAACGCCATGCTGGAAGACATCTTTGCCTGCGAAGCCATGCAGGTCGGCATGAAATCACCGGCCTATGAACCCGGCCCGTTCTCTGGATGGGAAGATTCCCTTACGTTTTTCCAACAGCAGGTGCAGGATTTCATACCGAGTAATCACTGACGGTTCGAATTCGAGGCCTCGGTTACGGAGTTAAATTGATGAGGATGTGTGCTGTGTTGGCGTGTGATGATGTCCCTCTGCAAATTGCCTTTGTCTGGAGGTAGTGATGATGCGGTGCCTGCGCTGGCTGCTTGCAGCAGTCTTGTTTGTCTCATTTTTTGATGACGCACGATCAGGCCACTTAGGCAGCCCCGAAGAAGTTTCGGGTAGCATTCTGACATCGGTCAGCCTTGAGCAGTTAGCGGCAATTCTTTCACCCCATGGTTACAGCTTTAGTGGCGAAAACCATGGAGGTTGGCACTTTGTCACCCCGAACGGTCGCAACATGTTTCTGAACCTTTATGCCTGCGGGGGGATCAATGCAGCCTGCTCAGAATCGATGCCTATTGGGAGCTCACCGGGCGTGACAAGGCCATCCTGGGAGCTCGTAGCTTTGAACAATTGGTTCCGAGTGCATCCGTGTCGTTTATTTCCCAGCAGAGTGGTCAGGTCTCGCTAGCCGTGCGGCGCGACCTGGCGATCCACCTTGGTGTCACCACCGATAACATGGTTGCTAACTTTGATCTGGCCGACAGGAATGTAGGGCTAGCGCACGACTTTCTGATCAGCGCCGACCCCGGGCTGTACGACTACTGGGGGGCGTTGTAGTGATTCAATGTGCCACGCGTTGGATAATGGCGTTGGCTTGGTTGCTGATCGGCGCGACGGCTGCGAACGCCGCGGACATGATTACCGGGATCGGTGTTTCCGATGCGCGATCCATGCTTGAGACAGCCGGTCTTTCGGATATTTCCGACCGCACTGGTGATCCGTCTTATCCTTCGGTCGGCGGCATCAGCGATGACGGTTTCGGTGTCCAGATCACCCTGCATCACTGCCGTGATACAGACGATCTATGTGGTGGTGTCTGGTTTGTCGCCTATATCCCCTCGACGTCCGTTGCCAATGCGCAAATCATCGAGGGCAGCCTTGAGCGTTCTGTCGTTGGAATGGACGTGCAGGTGATTCCAAATGTCGGCTCCGTGCCGGCAGCTGTGGAAATCTCGACCTTTATTCTGTTGGAGCATGGAGCGTCTGAAGAAATTGTTCCTGTCACGCTTGGTTTCCTGCTTAGTGTCGTCTCGGAAACCAAGGGCTTCATGCTTTCCGACGACCCGGCACACGCCGATCTTTGGCGTCGCGACGACGACAACTGACAAGCAACAGCGAGGACCCATGAGCAACACCTGGCGCTGGCCGATTGAACACGTGCACCACATTTCCGGCACGGCGGGGCCGCTGACCTTTGTTGGTGGCGGTGGCGATTTCGATCACAACGGGGCGATCCGTAATCCCGGCAATCTCGATGCTCAAATCGAAGGTGCCGTGGCCAACATCTCCGAAGGACTGGTGGCCGAAAGCTGCAGCCTTGCCGATGTCGTCCGCATGAAGGTGTTTCACACGACCGACCTCGATGATTGGGAGATCGTCGCGCGTATAGCCCAGCATTTTCCTGATGAACCGATGCCGGTGATCAGTGTCGTGCCCGAGCCGATGCAGCCGTTCGACGGCCAGGTCATCCAGGTCCAGGCGATCGCCCAGCGTCACTGGCGTCAGGGCAGCGACATCCGCGTCGCCACGCGCCCGGTCCCGCCGGCATGGCAGGGCCTGTTCGATGGTCGCGCGGTGACCGGTGGCCTGCGTGCCGGGGAGTTCATCGCGGTCGCCAACCGCACGGCCGAGGATGCCGACGGCAAGATCGCTGATCCCGGCAACGGCGTGGCCCAGAGCCATGCGATTATGGGTTATCACGAAGACACGCTGGCTCAGATCGGCGCGACGACCCAGGACAGCGTCAAGATGGAAGGTTATTACTTCGGCGAAACCCACGACGACTGGGCGCCGCTTGCCCAGGCCCGTGCGAGCCATTTTGCCGAGCCCGGACCGCCTGCCACGGTTGTGCCCTGCCAGCGGCTCAATCCGGAGGGTGCCGTCACCAAGATCGAGGTGATGGCGATGCGCGAGGAATGGAACGGTTTCGACAAATACATCCCGCGTGGCGACAGCTGGCCCAAGCGGGTCTGGGACTGGTCGATCCCGCTACCCTACCGCCAGGGCATCCTGCTGCGCGACATGATCTGGCTGGGCGGGCAGGTTCCCAGTGAGCCGTTCTCAAACACCCGTGCGCGCATGTTGCCCGGCGATCTGGTCGGCCAGACCCGCATGACGATGTCCTATATCGAGGACATCATGCGGGGCTTTAACCGCCGCGCCGGCGATCTCAAACTCATGGTCTGCTACTTCACCTGTGCCGAGGGGGAGGCCACGACACGCCTGTTCCTTGATACCGTGGCGGAATGTGTCGGCGGCGCCCTGCCGCCGACCACGCTGGTCGCGAAACCCCAAATGCACTCGGTCGACAACACGGTCGAAATATGGGGCGTGGCGCAGGTGTGAGCACGTACCGAAACCACTTCCCGGCTGCGCGTGCGATTATCGGTGTGATCCATCTGCCCGCCTTGCCGGGTTATCCGGGTTCGCCGGGGCTGACGGCGTGCATCGACAAGGCGCTGGCGGATCTGGAGGCGCTGGAAGCCGGTGGCGCGGACGGTGTGCTGGTCGAGAACGAATATGACCGGCCGCACACGTTGCTTGCCGCGCGTGAGACGATTGCCTGTATGACGCGGATCACGTCAGAGGTTGTCGCTGCAGCACGTCAATGTGTCGTGGGGATCGAGATCCTGATCAACGACCCCGAGGCCTCGCTTGGTGTGGCGCAGGCCGCCGGGGCATCGTTCATCCGCACCGATTACTTCACGGATCCGATGTTTCGTGAGGAATACGGCGGTGCCATGCGGATCGATGCGCCGGGTCTGTTGGCCTACCGCGAGCGGATCGGTGCCGATGAAGTGATGATCATGGCCGATATCCAGGTGAAGTATGCCCGGTTGATGGTCGAGCGTTCGCTCGCCAGTTCGGCGCAAATAGCTTTTGAGGCGGGTGCCGATGCGGTGATTGTCAGCGGCGACGCCACGGGTGACCCGGCGCGGGTGCCTGACCTGGCGCTGGCGAAATCCGGGGCGGGAGATCGTCCGGTTCTGATCGGCAGTGGTCTTGATGCGGCCAATGCGACGGACCTGCTTGCGCCCTGCGATGGCGCGGTGGTCGGCACCAGCCTGAAGACCGGAGAGATGATCGACGCCGACAGGGTGTCGGCGATCGTTGCCGCCGCGTGGAGCTTCAAGCCGTGAGGGTCACGGCGGTCGGCGATTGCGGAATTGACCGTTATGTCGATGTTCGCGCAGACCGTCCGGGCGGTATCTCTCTCAACTTTGCTGCCAATGCGCGGCGTTGTTTCGAGCCCGACGACACCGTCGGGGTTCTGACCGTTCTGGGTGATGACCGTGAGGCAGGGCTGGTCGAAGCCGCGATCGGTACGCAGGGCCTCGATTTCCAGATCGTGCACAACAGCGGACAGACGCCGATCCAGTTCATCGACCGTGACGAGGCCGGTGAGCGCCACTTTGTGCGTTATGACGCAGGAGTCCTGGCCGAACACCGGATGAACTCCGCCGACCGCGAGTTGCTGGCCCGCAGCGATGTCATGATCGCGACCGTCTTCACCCAGATCATCGACTATTTTGAAACCGTGGCCCGGACGTCGTCTGCCGGCTTGCGCGCGCTCGACTACTGCAATGCCGGAACGCAGGACGATCCCCTGGCTTATGTCAGGCGCTTCACGCAGGGCTTTGATGTCGGTTTTGTCGGGTTGGGCGAGGCATCAGGCGATCAACTCGACCAGATCGAGGCGATTGCGCGCGATGCCGGAAAGATCATCGTCGTCACCCTGGGGGCACGGGGCAGTGTCGGCCTTTCACGCGAGTCGCGTGTGCAATGCACGCCCATGCCTTCAGTCGATGTGGTCGATACCACCGGCGCAGGTGATACTTTCGCGGCCGGGTTCCTGAGCGTCTTTGCCCGCGGCGGTCCGCTCGCAGCGGCACTTGTTGCAGGGACGCGTGAGGCGTCGAGAACGGTCGGGCACATGGGCGCGTTTGAAGCGGAACTGACACCGTGGCCGGCGAATGCCCCGGCGGCGTGGTCGGCGCTCAGATCCGGAGATTGACGAACTGCCAGGCGTTCTTGCGCTCAAACCCGGGCTCCTTGAGCAGGCTGGCGCGTTGTTTCAGCGATATCCCGCCCGTCGGTACGCTTGCCATCGGGCCGAGCCGGGGGAAGGCGCGCTCAATACCTGCTTGACCCGGTCGTGTTTTGCTTTCACACAGTTTCGCGAGGACCGTGCCAGGATTGTTGATGCCACGCCGATCTGACCCATGGCTCAGTTCGGACGGTTAATTTGGGGAAAGAGATGAAAGCTTCCGATTTGTTTGTGCAATGCCTTGAAGCCGAAGGTGTCGAGCGCATTTTTGGCGTACCGGGCGAAGAAAACGCCGATCTGATGATGTCGCTGGAAAACAGCAAGATCGAGTTTGTCCTGTGCCGTCACGAGCAGGCCGCCGCCTTCATGGCGGACGGTTATGGTCGGTTGACCGGCAAGGCCGGTGTCTGTCTCTCCACCCTGGGCCCGGGCGCGACCAATCTGGTCACCGGCCTGGCCGATGCCAACATGGATCGGGCACCGACTGTTGCGATCATCGGGCAGGGCAGTACAAGGCGCCTGCACAAGGAAAGCCACCAGAACATGGATGCGATCGAGATGTTGCGTCCGGTCAGCAAGTGGGCCTTCAGCGTGCATCGTGGTGACGCGATCCCCGAAATGGTGCGCAAGGCGTTCAAGATTGCCGAGCAGGAGAAGCCCGGCGTGACGGTCCTCGAACTGCCCGAAGATGTCGCCAAGGAAGACGTCGCCAGAGAGCCCATTCCCTCGCACAAGACCCGCCGCGCCGCGGCCGACCACAAGGCGGTCAAGGCCGCGGTCGAAGCGATCGTGCATGCCAAGAACCCCGTGATCCTGTCGGGCAACGGCGCGCTGCGAAAACGGGCAGCCAAACAGCTACGGCGACTGGCGACCAAAACGGGCATTGCTGCGATCAACACCTTCATGGGCAAGGGCGCGATTTCACGCCAGGACCCGCATTGTCTCTTCACCATCGGGTTGCAGCAGCGTGATCATGCCAATGCCGCGCTTGATGCTGCCGATGTCGTGATTGCGGTGGGTTACGACCTTGTCGAATACGCGCCGTCGCACTGGAACAAACGCGGCGGAAAGACGATCATCCACATCGATTTCGAGCCTGCTGAGGTCGATGAAGATTACGATGTCGACGTTGAAGTCGTCGCCGATATCGCCGATGCCCTGTGGCAGATCAACGA
>JABIUG010000463.1 GCA_018700655.1 Rhodospirillaceae bacterium
ACCCGCAGATCCAGGCGTGTCGCGCCGTTCTCCGTGGCGAAGGCGGGAAGTTCAAATGTCGTGGTCATTGCCGTCCCACACCCAGACATCATTGTTGAAACGGCTGTGGCCCAGGCTGCTGCCGTGCTTGGCGTAACCCAGCAGGCTGCGGATGGTCGGACCGTACTGTTTGGCGATCTCGGGCGGTACGGCGAGGTACTGGTTCACCTCCTGGCGCAGCCAGCCCAGCGCATAGGTGTTGATCAGTCCTATGCGCGGCGCATTGCTGTGGTTCGCACCGCCGCCGTGCAGCACATTGCCCAGGTAAAACAGCGCCGAGCCCTTCGGCATCGCGGCCTGGACCGCTTCGGCCGGGACATCGCCGTAATCCCCAATCTTGTGGCTGCCCAGAACCACGCGGGTGCCGCCGTTCTCTGCGGTGAAATCGCACAGCGACCACATCACGTTGATCTGCAGATGCATGCCCGGAATACGCATGGGATAGATCGAGTCGTCGGTATGCAGCACCTGGTCCTTCTCGCCGGGATGGATCTCGATGCCGGTGTTGCTGCCGATCCTGTAGCTCAGGCAGTGGGGCAGCAGAAAGGTGTCGGCCATGGCCAGCGCCAGCGGATGACCGATGATGTGGCGTGTCGATGGCGCATAACGCAGCACGCTGGATATGCGCAGGGTGGTGTAACCGTTGAAATCGTTCTCGGCCATGCGCCCATGACGGTCGAACTCGGGCCGCATCTCTGCGGCGCACGCATCGGCGATGTCGTCAGGCAGCACACGTTCCACCACCGCGGCGCCGGTGTCGCGCAATGCGGTCACGACGGCGGCTGCAGAGGTATCAGACTTGAAGACAGGGAGTTCCATGGTCATCAATCCGTTTGCCAACCCCACATTGCACCACCGTTCATCTCTCTGGAAGGCACCCGCCCGTCATCGGTCGGGTAATAACCCAGCATACCACCGTGAAGGCTGTAGCCCATCATGCGCTGGATGTGTTCGGGCAGGTTTGCGGCGGTCTCGCGCGGCACCGAGAGTACGTGGTTGACCTCCTGGCGCAGCCAGCCCAGGCAATAGGTGTTGATCAGGCCGGCACGGGCCCCGTTGGATTTGTTGGCGCCACCGCCATGGAAGACAGAACCCAGATAAAAGAGTGCCGAACCCTTCTTCATGGGAGCCTGGATCACGGTGTCATCAGCGCCGGGCTCACGCGGTTTGACCCAGCGATGGCTGCCCGGCACGACCCGCGTCGCGCCATTCTCTTGCGTGAAATCGTTCAGCGCCCACATCACCGAAGCCTGCAATTCCAGGCCGGGAATGTGCACGGGATAGATCGTGTCATCGCGATGCAGGACCTGGTCGCCTTCGCCGGGGTGGATCTCGATCGCGGTATTGCTTCCCATCAGATAGGACTGACAGAACGGCAGCAGAACGGCATCGAGCACTTCCATCATGCGCCGATGGCCAACGATTCCGGCCGAAGCCGGCGAGAGGTCGAGCACGCTGTTGACGCGCAGGGTGGTGTAACCGTTGAAGTCGTTCTCGGTTGAGCGCCCGACGCTGTCGAACGGTTCGCGCAGATCGGCCAGCACCTGATCGGCAATCGTGTCGGAGACGAAGTTCTCGACGATCGCCGCGCCATCTTCGCGGATGGCGGCAACGACGTCGCCGATCGGAGCGTCGCCGGGCAGACGGTTGAGCTCCATGGCAGAGCCTCGATGTTGTTGATTCCAGATCTGGCCATGATCCCGCAGAACCCGGACGAGGTCCACGCTGGCGCCCAAATTTTGATATCCCTGCGGGCTCGCGTGTGCGTGAAGTTAATTGATGACCGTTCGGTCAAGAATTCATTATGTCTGTCTGGTCAGCCATGGTTCGCAACGGGAGCTCCATCATGAATGCCAGATTTCTGACCAGCGGCATCGCCGCACTTTTTGTTGCCACGAGTTTTGTGGCCGTCACGCCTGCATCAGCCGATGAGGTTATCGCCAGCGGCACCTTCGAGGGGCGCAGCGACCACACCACGCAGGGTCATGTCTCGATCGTCGATACCGGCACGGGTTATCAGGTTGTGCTTGGATCCGACTTCCATCTCGATGGCGCCCCGGCCCTGACGCTTGCGTTTGGCAAGGACGGATTTGCCGGTGAAACCGAATTCACCGTTCTGAAGAACAACAGCGGCGCACAGGTTTACGACCTGCCGGCCAACATCGACCCCACCGCCTATGACGAGTTTTATGTCTGATGTTCCGATTACAGCGTGCCGCTCGGGTTTGCCGCTCTCAACTGACCGGTGTGCGGAGCCATCCGGTCAGGGAGTGTTGCGTGAAGCACTTCCGGCGACGGCAGTCAGCTCTTCGGCGCTCGCGCCACCGCGCGCCAGCACGCGCATGCCCAAGTAGAGCGCCAGCAGGCTGCGTGCGCGTTCAGCCCGTGCCTTGTATTTGCGCGCATAGGCCGGAATGCCCGAAAGGGCCCGCTCGAAGCCGGCTTCAAAGCGGCGATAGGCCGCTTGCACGATCGTGGCCGTCTCAGGGTCGAACGGCGCCTGATCGAGCGAGGCGTTGCAAAGGAAACAGCCCCAGCGTCCGCCTCCATCGGCGACTTCATCTATCACGCCGTCAAACAAGGCGGCAATCGCCGATTGGCCGCCCGTTGCCGTCAGCAGCGCGTCAGCTGCGCCGACTTCTTCATCGATGTATCGCACAAGGGCCGTGCGATACATCGCCTGCTTGTCGCCGAAGGCCGCATAAAGGCTGGCCTTCCTGACACCAGTGGCGTCGACCAGGTCACGTGTTGAAGCGCCCTGAAAGCCGTGCTCCCAGAACTGTTGCATGACAACCGCCAGCACGGCATCGCTGTCGAAGGAACGCGGGTGTGCCATCTAGATCAGCGCCCAGACGAGGCAGAAAAACAACAAAGAGCCAAAGATGGTGACGTAGAGTGACAGGCCCAGTTCCTGCTCCTTTTTCGGCCTGGGTCGTGCGCTCAGATCGAACGACGCAAAGCCACGATCGGCCACGATCTTGGCGATCGCTTCACTGGCCGATTCCGCACTCACGGCAAAACATCGGCTGTCCCTGTGTTCGACAACAAAATCCGGCATCGTTCCTCGCCCGTTCACGGGTTATCCTGCATCCTGTTGCCGCAGAATGCCAATGGCTGATGCGCTGATCCAACAGAGTTGAAGACATGACCGAGCGAACTTCCTTCCTTCATCGCGTGCGTGCCGT
>JABIUG010000055.1 GCA_018700655.1 Rhodospirillaceae bacterium
GTTGCGCCATGAGGGATGGGGCAAAGGCACATGGCCAGGGAGGCACTCGCGCCAACGCTGCACGGTCTCCGTCATCGTCTTTTTTCGCGTCTGGGCCAGATAATGTGCCTGCGCATAACTGCCGACCAGAAGTGTCAGACGTATGTCGGGCAATTGCTTCAGGACTTCATCGTGCCACTGTGGCGCACATTCTGGACGGGGTGGGCGATCGCCACCCTTGGGGTCCGTTCCGGGGAAACAAAACCCCATTGGCACAATGGCGATGCGCGTTTCATCATAAAAGGCTTCTTTTCCAAGACTGGTCCATTCACGCAATCGATCTCCGCTTCGGTCATCCCAGGGGATTCCGCTTGCGTGCACGCGTGTCCCAGGCGCCTGGCCGATAATCAGGAGCTGCGCACTAGCGGCAGCCCGTATGATGGGTCGGGGGCCATGCGCAAGATGTTGCTCGCATGTCCGGCAGGATCGAATGCGTGCGAGCAACTCTGAAAACTTGGTTTGAGCGGTCGGCATGGAATCTTAGTCTGGTCGTTGTGCAGGAAAGCAGCAAGACAATGGAGGCGGCGATCAAGCTGTTGGAACATGCGCTGGCGGAGCTGGGTCTTGAGCCCGGCCTGGCGTCTTCGGCGTTGGCGCTGGAAGGAACGGGTAATCGAAGCGTCTTGATCCGGACGGATGGCGAGAGCCTCGTTGTGCGCATGGACGGCGTTGGTATCGATGGTCTGGTTGATCGGGAACGGGAACATATCCACGCCCGCTTGGCAGCCGAACGTGGTCTTGGTCCCGATCTGGTATTCTGTGATGCAGCGAAAGGCCTGCTGGTTACACGGTTTGTCGAGGGTCGGAGGTTCGACGCGCTGGAACGCCCGTTCGGCCAGGGCGTGATCGAACGCCTGGTGCAAACGTTGGCGCGACTGCGGGATGTTCAGGGCTTTGGTGACGTCATGAACCCCTGGGAAAAGATCGCGGGATATCTCGACCAGGCAGGTTACTCCGATCCCGGCCATGACGATGCATTGGGTGCGGTCTGGCCAGGTCTGGTGGACTTGAGAGCGAACGCCGAATTCGAAGCCGCAGATCTCGTGCCATCTCATATCGATCCGGTTCCCGAGAACCTTCTCGACCTGGGCGATCGGGTTGTCATGCTGGACTGGGAATACTCTGCGCTTTCTCACCCTCTTTGGGACCTGGCCTATTTTGCGACCGAAGCCGGCCTCAGCCGGGATGAACGCGCCATTTTGCTTGCAACCAGCGGCGTCGCCTGTGAGCGTCGACGGTTCGGGCTCTGGATGATGCTGGCCATGGCGGTTTCACTGGCCTGGTGCCTGTTGCGCCTGACACATGAAACCGATGACAAGGTCTTGTGGACGAAAGAGGTGGCGCGGCGACGTCATCTTCTGGCACGTAGCCTGTCAGAGGTATCGGACTGATGCCCGGAACGTACAAAAGTATGTCAAGGAGTGGTGTTCGATGACAGATTGGGGCTCGATCAAGGGGTTGTTGTTCGACAAGGACGGTACGCTCATCGACTTTTTTGCGACCTGGATGCCGGCCTATTGTGCTGTTGCCGACAGTATTGCTGAAGGAGCTTCCATGCCCGAGCGCGCTGACGCGCTGCTGCTTGCGGCTGGTTACGACCGAGGCAACGATCGACTTGATGCCGGATCACTCCTGGCCGGCGGTACGAACGAGGAATTGATCGCGCTTTGGCAGGGCGTTCTGGGTGACGCCTCGCCTGCCGACATTCATCAGCGGGTTGATCTGGTGTTTACCGAATTCGCAACAGGCGAGGTCAGGCCGACTGCTGAAATGCCCGGTCTGATGCAAGCCATGCATGAACGCGGCTATGCCCTGGGTATCGCGACCAATGACGATACATTGACGGCGCACTGGACCGCCGAGCATCTCGGCATTGCCCACCTCATGGCTTTTGTCATTGGTGCCGATGGCGGCCATGGCGGCAAACCGGGCCCCGGTATGGGCCTTGCATTCTGTGAAAAGGCAAAGCTCGAACCGCCCCAGGTAGCCATGGTCGGCGACTCGGCAGCCGACGCCAAGATGGCGCGGGCCGCCGGTTTTGGCGCCGCGATCGGCGTTTGTACCGGCGCTGCTTCAGCACAAGAGCTGGCGCCGTACTTTGACACGGTCATCGACAGTGTCGCTGATCTGCCTGGACTGTTGTGGCAGAACAACAGCGCATCAGGGACTATTGGCTGAGCAGCGAAAGCGCTAACTCAGCCCTCGCGAGATATCGTTCTTCTTCGCCTTCGTTGAGCTCAACCACCGCCTTGTCACGGCAGTCGACGATCTGGCTCAATTTGTCTGCGTCCAGGGTGTTGCCATTCTCGACCAGAAGGACATTCAACAGGTCAATCTGGTCTGAACAGGTCTCGGCCAGAGCCGGAGATGCCAAAAGCGCGGAAAAGGCTGCAGCCAGAAACAAGTCGTTTGTTCATTGGGCTGTCTCTATTCGCAAGCAAAGGGCACTCGTTACCCCATAACGCCGAATGCGGGCTGAGGCTGGGGGGAAAGCATGGGTCATGTATTTCCCATCTCTCCGGGTTGAAATCGACTGTGTGCGCAGTCACGATGCGGCGGAATCATTCCAATTCATCGTGTTCCGGAGAGAAATCCATGAAAACCCGTGCAGCCGTTGCGCACAAGGCCGGTGCGCCCCTGACGATCGAGGAAGTTGACCTCGAAGGTCCGCGCGAAGGTGAGGTCCTGGTCGAGGTCAAGGCGACAGGCATCTGTCATACCGATGCCTTCACGCTCTCCGGCGATGACCCGGAAGGAATTTTCCCGGCCATTCTGGGCCATGAGGGGGCAGGTGTTGTGGTTGACGTCGGGCCTGGTGTTTCGAGCCTGAAGAAGGGCGATCATGTCATTCCGCTCTACACGCCCGAATGTCGCCAGTGCGAGTACTGCACGTCGGGCAAAACCAATCTTTGCCAGGCGATCCGTGTCACGCAGGGCCAGGGCGTGATGCCTGATGGCTCGAGCCGTTTCTCGATCGGTGGCGAGAAGATCTTCCA
>JABIUG010000464.1 GCA_018700655.1 Rhodospirillaceae bacterium
CCGTCGATCCCCTGATTGCGCCGCTGGCCTATGCCATTCCAGTACAGATGCTGGCCTACCATGCGGCGGTACGCAAAGGCACCGATGTCGACCAGCCACGTAACCTTGCCAAGAGCGTGACGGTCGAGTGACCGCCGCCGTGGCCTGAATCATGGATGCCTGGCTGGCGTTGTTGCTGTTTGTCATGTTCATGGTGGGCACACCGGGGCCGGCCAACATGATCATCATGACCGGTGGAGCGCAGCAGGGCGTGATGCGCTGCCTGCCGTTCATCGGCGGTGTGGTCTGCGGCAAGCTGATCCTGAACGTCGCGGCCGGTCTGGGGCTGGGCGTTGTGCTGCAGGAACACCTCTGGCTCCAGACCGGCCTAAAGTTCGTCTGTGCCGGTTACATGATTTGGCTTGCGATCCAGGCCTGGACGCCGTCGGCTGACGGCAAGCTGGGCAGCGCCTTCAGCTTTCCCAAGGGGTTGCTGGTACATCCCCTCAACCCCAAGGCCTGGGTCATGGTGCTGCTGGCCTGGACGGACTTCGCCCCGGCGCTGGGCGACCTGGGCATGCAACTCGTCGTGGTTTCGGCGACCTTTGCGGCGGTCCAGCTTGTGTTTCACACGGCATGGTGCGGCGCCGGGCAAATTCTGGGCCGGGCGTTTGATGGCTCCGTACTGTTGAGCCGGAGCCTGGTCGTGCTGACGGTTGCCGTCGTCATCGCCGTCCTGTTGTTCTAAGCCCGGTTGTAAGCATCAAAAACAACTGGTTTGCTCTGGTGTCGGTCGGGTGCACGGGTACAATCGCCGCCTTCACGCCGGGCAGGGGGCATCATGGACACAAAAGGTTATTTCGACTGGAACAAGATTACCGGGGATGACGAGAGCATCCGTTCGGCACTTGAGCATATCAATGCGCCGGTGATGCTTGCTGTCCTGGTCCACATAACGGGCGACCTCTCGCTTCTGCATGGCGAGATCCAGATCGACATGGACAAGGCGCAGGACCTGCAATGCGGGATCAGCGAGGAACATCAGGAAATCGTTCGCCAAAAGGCGTTTGAGGCCCTGAAGGACTTTCGCGATCGTGGTTGTCCGCCGCCCGCGCCGCTCGATGAACAGGCTTTGCGCGAGGTTCTGACCTTTCTGACAGGCCAGGAACTGGACGACGAGTACATCGCGTTTCTGATCGAAGAGTCCGAGTTCGACACGGAAGACGCCTATGGACTTTCTGGTTTCGATGACATTCCCGAGGCCGACCGCCAGGGCTTCCATGCCGTGATCGTTGGTGCGGGCATGTCGGGGCTGCTGGCAGGGTATCGGCTGAAGCAGGCGGGTATTGCCTTCACGATCGTCGAGCGCAGCGCCGAGGTCAGCGGAACCTGGCTCGACAATCAGTATCCGGGTTGTCGGGTCGACAATCCCAGCCGTGTCTACGAATACTCCTTCGCACGTTACGACTGGCCGCAGTATTTCTGTGCGCAGCCGGTCCTGCGCAAGTACTTCAACGAATGCGCGACCAATTTCGGTCTGCGGCCCCACATCCGTTTCGAGCACGAGGTCGAGGGGGCCGAGCTTGATGAGGAAAGCGGCATCTGGAAGGTGGCGATCCGCGACAAACACGGTGTCGCCAGCGAAATGGAGGCCAATGCCTTCATCTGCTGCGTCGGCCAGCTGAACCAGCCCAGCTATCCCGATATTGAGGGCTTTGGCACCTTCGATGGCCCGGCCTTTCATACCGCACGCTGGGATAGCTCACAGGACCTCAAGGGCAAACGTGTGGCCGTGATCGGCACCGGTGCAAGCGCGATGCAGACGGTCCCCGAGATTGCCAAGGAAGCCGCCGACGTGGTGGTGTTTCAGCGTACGCCACCATGGATTCACCCTGATGAGGATTATCGAGCCAGTGTTCCCGATGGTGAGCACTGGCTTATCAACCACGTTCCCTATTACGCACGCTGGAACCACTTCCTGCTGTTCTGGCTCGATGGCGAAGGGCTTCATGCTTCGGTGACGAAAGACGAGGCCTGGGAATATCAGGACCGTTCGGTCAGCGAAGCCAACGAAGCCCTGCGCAATACCATGATCGACTTCATCAAGAAGGAACTGGATGGGCATGAAAGGCTGATCGATGTATCGATCCCCTACCACCCGCCTTGTGGCAAGCGCATGCTGGTCGACGACGGCACGTGGTACCGCAGCCTGACGCGCGACAATGTCCATCTGATCACAGAACCCATCGAATGCATCAACGCCGGCGGCGTTTTGGGCAAGGACGGCGTGCAGCATGATGTCGATGTCGTGATCTATGCCACCGGGTTTCATGCAGGCCGTTTTTTCTGGCCGATGGAGATCAAGGGAAAGGGTGGGCGCGACATCCGCGAGCACTGGGGCGACGATCC
>JABIUG010000465.1 GCA_018700655.1 Rhodospirillaceae bacterium
CCGATCTGGCCGAGT
Organism: Rhodospirillaceae bacterium; assembly: GCA_018700655.1. Classification (GTDB taxonomy): domain Bacteria; phylum Pseudomonadota; class Alphaproteobacteria; order SP197; family SP197; genus SP197. Next base: position 16 of record JABIUG010000465.1, read on the forward strand.
TGCTGGTGGAAAACGGCCATCACGAGATCGGAAAGCACGGCGACGGCGTCTTCGATGTCGGCATCCGGTGCGATCTGGCCGCGGCGCACGAGGACACGCAGCAGACGTTCGACGGGATCATCGAAAGCGCGTTTGTTGAGCCGATCGAGACCTTCGTGGAAATCGCCGCGACCGCGGATCGTGGTGACAACGATCTCGCGCCAGACCTTGTGGCCCAGGAATTCCTCGCCGCTTTTGAGTTCGGTCAGCATCATGGCGATGATCGCTTCTACCGGATCGTCGCCGGGGTCGTTGATGATGGCCTGTTTTTCGAGGTCGATCAAAGCGCGGTCATGGGCATAGATCACGATGATCAGGTCAGCCTTGGTCGCGACATAGGCATAGAAGGTCGGGACGGAAACCCCGGCTTCACCGGCGATATCGTCGACCGTCGTCGCACCATAGCCTTTTTCGGCAAACAGCTTCGCCGCAGCGCGATAGATCGCCTCGCGCCGCGCCTGTTTCTGACGATCCCGTAAACCTGTCATGCCAAAAACTAAACGACTTAGTTTTTTAAGTCACTAAAGTTTTCTGCTAATTTACGATTCTTCCGATTCGCTGGAGCCGGTGCCATGGCGCGAGACCCCAATCATGATGTGCTTTTCGAGCCGGTCAAGCTCGGCCCGGTGACGGCGCCCAACCGGTTTTACCAGGTGCCCCATTGCACCGGCATGGGGTATGGCCTGCCCAACACGGTGGCCGCGATGCGCCGGATCAAGGCCGCAGGCGGTTGGGGCGTGGTCAACACCGAGTACTGCTCGATCCATCCCAGCGCCGATGATGCGCCTTATGCGTTCTGCACCTTGTGGGATGAGGACGATGTCGCGACCCAGACCCTGATGACCGACGGCGTGCACGAATTTGGTGCCCTGGCGGGCGTCGAACTCTGGCATGGCGGCTCGCACAGCCCCAACCGGATCTCGCGCATGGCCCCGCTTTCGGTCTCGGGCGAACCGCTCCATCTCACAGCACCGATCCAGAGCCGGGCGATGGACAAGAGTGATATCCGTGATCTGCGGCGCTGGCAGGTCGATGCCGCAAAGCGGGCCAAACGGGCGGGCTTTGATCTGGTTTATGTCTATGCCGGTCACGGCTATCTCCCCTTCCAGTTTCTCTCGCACCGCCACAACCGACGCAGCGACGAATATGGCGGAAGCCTGGAAAACCGTGTGCGCCTGCTGCGCGAGATGCTCGAAGAGACCAAGGAAGCCGTCGGCGACACGATGGCCGTGGCGATCCGCCTGGCAGTCGACGAACTGATGGGCGAGCAGGGCATCACCGCCAGTGGCGAAGGCCGCGAGGTCGTCGAGATGCTGGCCGAGTTGCCTGATCTGTGGAACGTCAATGTCAGCGACGTGGACCAGGATTCCAAAAGCGCACGATTTTCCGACGAGGGTTTCCAGGAGCCCTACACCGCCTTCGTCAAGGCGCTCACGACAAAACCGGTCGTCGGCGTCGGGCGCTACACCAGCCCTGATCGCATGGCGGGGCTGGTGCGCCGCGGCGTGCTCGACCTGATCGGCGCGGCCCGCTCTTCGATCGCCGACCCGTTTCTGCCAAAGAAGATCGAGGAAGGCCGCGCGGACGAAATCCGCGAATGTATCGGCTGCAACATCTGCCGCTCGGGCAACAACGAAGGCGCACCGATCCGCTGCACCCAGAACCCGACCATGGGCGAGGAGTGGCGGCGCGGCTGGCACCCCGAGGTGATCGCGCCCAAGGCAAGCGAGGCCCACGTCCTAGTCATTGGTGGCGGACCGGCCGGGCTGGAGTGCGCCCATGCGGCGGGCCAGCGCGGCTACCGGGTCACCCTGGCCGAAGCCTCGACCGCACTGGGCGGACGCCTCAACCGCGAAAGCGCCCTGCCCGGGCTGTGCACCTGGACCCGGGTGCGTGACTGGCGCATCGGCCGCCTGCATGAATTGCCCAACGTGGAGATCTATCTCGACAGCCCGTTGGATCACGACGATGTCGCAGAACTGGGCGCCGACCATGTCGTCTGTGCGACCGGAGCACGCTGGCGGCGAGACGGACTGGGTGCGGCGACCCTGTTCGGAGTCGATGGGCTCGACGAGGCCCATGTCATGATACCCGACGACATCCTGATCGACGGCGTGGAACCAGCAGGCCAGATCGTGATCTATGACGACGACCACTACTTCATGGCAGGCGCTCTGGCAGAACGACTGGCCCTTGCCGGCCACGACATCACCTATGTCACACCCACGGCGCGTGCCTCGTCCTGGACGGAAATGACCAACGAACAGCACTTCGTGCAGGCACGCCTGCTGGAGGCCGGCGTTTCGATCCTCGCCAACCGGATGCTGGCGCGCGCCCAGGCCGGCGCGATAGGGCTGGGCTGCATCTTCACCGGCACGATCAGCGAACAGGCCTGCGACAGCCTGATCCTGGTGACGGCGCGGCAACCAGAAGACTCGCTCTATCAGGCGCTTGCGGCTGATGGCACGGCAAACCTTTCGCGCATCGGTGACTGCGAGGTGCCCGGCGCGATCGTGCACGCAGTCCATGCCGGCCACCGTTTTGCGCGCGAGCTTGATGCCGTGATCGATCCCGACATGCCTTTCCGTCGTGACCGCGTAACGGCCTGAGCGAAAACCCAGGAGAAAACACCATGGCAACAACACATAGCCATTACGTCCCGGTGGGTGACGGCATCGACCTCTATGTCGAGGAGACAGGCGAGGGGCGCCCGCTGGTCTTCATTCCCGGCTGGACCATGACGACCGAGGTCTTTGCCCGCCAGGTTCCGCACTTTGCCGAGCGTTACCGTGTCATCACCTATGATCCGCGCTGCCACGGCCGTTCGACCAAGACTGTCACCGGGGTCAACTATCCTCAGCACGGGCGAGATCTGGGCCGCCTGATCGATACGCTGGAACTGGAACAGCCGGTCCTGGCGCCGTGGTCCTATGGCTGCACCAAGGTCTGGGAACTGATCCGCCAGCGCGGCACCGATGGCCTGGGCGGCGTGGTCTGGATCGATCTTTCGCCCCAGCAAGTCGAAACTTCACCACAGGACTGGGCCGAGGGTCCGATTGAATTCATCACGGCCTTCCAGCGCTGCCTGACCGACCGCCATCGCGAAGCGACCCGCGAGTTCTGCGAAGCGATGTGGCAGGGCAAGGCACCGGCAGACGAGCTTGACTGGGTCGTGGCTGAGTCGCTCAAGACGCCGCAATACGCTGCCCTGCTGATGGCTGCCGACGGCATGACGCGCGACGAAACCGACATTGCGATCGCCACCGATGGTGCGTTTCCCATGCTGCATGTCGTGCACGAAACCAAGGGCGATGTCGCGCGCGCGTTCGTTGCCAGAAACTGCCCGGCGGCAAAGGTCGAACCGCTGGGCTACCACTTCATGTTCTGGGAGTTCACCGATCGCTTCAACGCGCTCGTCGACAGCTTCCTGGGGGAAAACGGACTATGAGCGAACCACAGCGGATGCGTCGGGGACGTCGCGGCGGGGCCGGCGGCGGCGGACGCGAGAAAGGTGCGATCACCCAGAGCGCATGGCGCATGCCGGCGAACCCGTTTGCGCCGTTCCAGATTGTCAGCGACGACCAGATCGAAGCGATCCATCAGGCTTCGCTGCGGGTCCTTGCCGAACAGGGCATGGAAGTCCTGCACGAGCCGGCACGCGCGCTGCTGAAACGTGAAGGCGCAACTGTCGAAGGCGACAACGTGTTGTTCGATCCCGCAATGATCGAGGAGAAGGTTGCCACCGCACCCGACCACGTCACGCTCCATGCCCGCAACCCGGCACGCAATGTGACGATCGCGCCCGGCAACATCTGCAACGCCGCCGTCGGTGGCCCCGCCTTCACCACCGATCTCGACCGCGGGCGGCGCAATGCCAACTTCGAGGACATGAAAAACTTCAGCCGCCTGATCCAGATGCTCGATGTGATCCACATGGAAGGCGGCGGCGCGGTCGAGCCGACCGACCTGCCGGCCGAGACGCGCCACCTCGATATGTACCAGGCCTTCATCACGCTGACCGACAAGGCCTGGACCGGTTACGCACTGGGTGCCGTCCGCGCCGATGACGGAATCGATATGGCAGCGATCGCATTGGGCACCGACCGGGCGGGCCTGCTGGAACGCCCGGCCATTCTGACCGTGATCAATTCCAATTCACCGCGCCGCCTCGATGGCCCGATGTCGGAAGGTCTGATGGCCTATGCCGAGGCCGGCCAGCCGTTTGCCGCGACACCCTTCACCCTGGCGGGCGCGATGGCGCCTGCCACGATCGCCGGAGCCAGCGTGCAGCAGAACGCCGAGGCTTTGGCGATGATCACGCTGGCGCAATGTGTCCGGCCGGGAACGCCGGTGATCTATGGCGGCTTCACCAGCAATGTCGACATGAAGACCGGGGCACCGGCATTCGGTACGCCCGAATATGCCCAGGCCGTGCTGATCGGGTGCCAACTTGCCCGGCGTCATGGCGTGCCCTATCGCACCAGCAATGTCACCTCGTCGAACGCGCCCGATGCCCAGGCCGCCTGGGAATCGATGATGTCGCTGTGGGGCGCCGTCATGGGCCACGCCAATCTGATCAAACACGGCGCCGGCTGGATGGAAGGCGGCCTGACCGCATCATTCGAGAAAATGATCCTCGACGCCGACCTTTTGCAGATGATGGCCGAGTTCATGATCCCGATTCAGGTCGACGAATCGACCATTGGCCTCGACGCGATCGCCGAGGCCGGGCCGGGGGGACATTTCTTCGGCACCGCCCATACCCTGGAGCGCTACGAAACCGCATTTTACGAACCTATTCTTTCCGACTGGAGCAACTTCGAATCCTGGACAGAAGCCGGTTCGGCCACCGCCACCGAGCGCGCCAACCGGGTCTGGAAACAGCTCCTGGAAGAATATGAGGCGCCGCCGATCGATGCCGCCATCGAAGACGAATTGAAGGCTTTCGTCGAGCAACGCAAGGGCGAGATCAGGAAGGCGGCATAGAATGCCGGGTCAGATGGCCGATCCGACACCCGGATGCACCGGGATGTCCTTCGCCCGCACCAGGTGACGCCCGGCCACCTCTCGATAACCGGAATATCGATAGCCGCCATTGCCCGACAACAAATCGCCGCGATGGGCCGCGAAGGCCGCCGGCAGGCGATACCAGGACATGCCGGGCCAACGGTGATGCGCCGCATGTAGATTGTTGTTGAGATACAGCAAGGACGCCACCGGCCCGCTCTCGACGATCACCGTGCGATGGTCCGGGTCCGCCGCCGGTCGATGCTCCAGATAGGACCGGGTCAGGGTCAGTGACAATCCCGGATAGGCGAACAGGAACACGTACGCCAGAACCGGAATATCGCAAACCGCCATCACCCAACCCAGGACCACGGCGACACCGAGGATATGGCCGAGCCACATGCGGATGGCGACGCCCTCGCCGGCAGCCAGTCGCCCGGCGGCGCCGTGCCAGTATTGAACCATCGTCAACGCCGGCCCGATGGTCAGCCGCCCGAGGTAGGTATTGTTGAAAACCAATAATGTCCGGACGACCGGCGCCAAGCCGTTCCAGGCGGAGACGTCACGGTAAAAGGATTCCGGATCGTCCCCGGGCACGGTCAGGTCGGCGTCATGATGACGCAGGTGGGTTTCCCGGTAATCGGCATACGGCATCCAAAGACCCAGCGGCGCACCGGCCAGGCCATCGTTGAGCCATCGCCACGGGGTCGGATGACCATGTACCGCTTCGTGCTGGTAGGAATTCTGCCAAGCAACCAACCAGGCGCCGAG
>JABIUG010000466.1 GCA_018700655.1 Rhodospirillaceae bacterium
CCAGGCGATTCCGTCTGCGAAATGTCTGATGCATGTTCATTCGCCATACATCACGGCGCTTTCGATGCGTAAAGACATCAGGCTCGACACCTGCTCTTCCCAGCAGGCCGCCCAGTTCCATGATGCTGTCGCCTACTATGAAGTTTATGACGGCCTGCTCACGACCGAAGACGAAGGCCGCCATATGGCCGAGGTGATGGGTGACAACCGCGTCCTGATGATGCGCAATCACGGCGCCATGGTCGCAGGCGAGAGTGTCGGTCAAGCCTATATCGACCTCTACCAGCTCGAACGCGCCTGCATGTATCAGGTGCTCGCGACCGGGGAGGGTTGCGAACTCAACCAGATCCCCGAGGGCGCCGCCTCCGGCATGGCCGACAGCGCACGCAGCAGCACACGTTCTGACAAGTTCTTCCGTGCCCTGCGCGACTTGCTCGACCGTGATGAGCCTGACTACGTCAATTAGAGCGGATTCACCTGATCTGATTGTTTCGCAAAGTGATTCAATCAGATCAGGATTTGCTCTAGGCAGGATCAGTGCATGCCCTGGATCTGGGCTTCGATCCCGGCCTCGAAGGCCGCAAAATGTGCATCAAGTTCGGCGAGCAGGGTTTCCCGGTTTTCTGCGAAAGCATAGATCAGGCTGTTGTAGCTGAGCTGCTTTATTATGGTCTGGTAGCTGAGGTCATAGGTCTCCACGGCGATCAGGTATTCGTGGGTGAGGTCGATGCGCGAGACGCCCTCGTCGTCGGTCGAAAGTGCCGTGGGAACCAATGCGCCAAGGTAGATCGGGAAGGGGTGGCGATCGCCCTCGACGTTCAGGATCACGGCATTCGAGGTCAGGTTGATTTCAATCATGACGTCGCGTTCGGCCAACAGGGCAAGCAGTTGATAGGGGTCGTCTTCGTACATCAAGTCGACGCCGTGCCCGATCCTGTCGGCGCCGGCAATCTCGACCGCCTGTCGGATGTGGAAACGCAGATCCTTGGGAGGCACCAGGCCAAGTGTCAGTTCCCCGGCATGAAGAGCGATACCGACATCGGGCATCTCGGCGCCGGCGAAGCCGATCGCCTGCATCTGTTTGGTGTAGTCGGCCAGGGTGACCGGGTCGTCTTCAGGGGCGACTAGGTTGATGCCGACGACACGATTGTCGGCTTGAGCCAGACGCATGCCGTAGACGACCTGTGAGAACACTTCTGGCGCAGGGAAGACGCGAATAACCTGGGCAAGGTAACGCACGGTCACATCGCAGGCAGGTTCAGCCGCGGCGGTATCGCAAGCCATGGTCTTGCGCGCCGCCTGTTCCATCTCAGTCAGGCCATTCTCGACCAGACCGATGATCTGATCGAGATCGGCATCGGAGAATTGCGACCGCATGGACGCAAGGTCGTCGCTCGAGGCCATGTCGGCAGCGAGCTTGCGCGCTTCGGACATGCCCGGTGATGTCATCAGTTCGAGATAAAGAATGTTCTGGTCGGCCGCGCGGCGCATGACTTCGACAAGCATGTCACTGCCCCGGTCGTGGCCGGCATCGTGGAATGCGCTGAAGGTCGCGAAGAACTGGTCATGGCCGCTGCGGTCATAGATTTCGTAATTGCGGGTCGAGAGCCCGTCGATCAGCCGGTCGTAGAACGTGTGGTTGGCGATTGCTTCGGAAACCAGGACGACCTGATCGGGGATGTGGCAGGTGCTGCTGGCGGGCTCGTCGCCCTTGCACAGCTTCTCGGTGTCGTCACACCAGAGAATCTCCAGCTTGGTGGCATCGACACACAGCCCGTCCTGAACCGCCCAGTCGATGTAACTTTCCGCATAGATCGCGCCGGTCAGGTGGTTGTGCAGATCGCCACCCTTTGGCATCGCCCTCAGAAACGCCGCCATTTGGGGCGGTGAAGCCTTGATCGTTTCAAACAGCGCCGCGGTTTCGTGTTCCGGGTCGACCTTGGCCGCGGATGGCGGGGCCGTCTGGCAGGCAGAAACTCAGAACAGGACGGCGCGTCCGGCGCCGATGCGCATGTTCATGTCTAATCGTAGTAACCGGCACGTACCGTTGCGCCGATGAAGTTGCAGATCAGACGTTCGGCATGAACCATCGTAATGTTGCCGACGTCATAGCTTGGCGCGATTTCGACTAGATCCATGCCCAGAACCCGGCCCTTGTTGACCAGGCCATGGATCAGCTTGTGGGTCTGGATCCAGTTGAGGCCGCCCGGCGTCTGGGCCAGCACGGCCGGCATGATGGTGGGGTCGATCCCGTCGGCATCGATCGTGAGGTAGTAGGGGCCGCCATCGGGAATGCGGTCGAGCACGGCCTGCATGCCGATGTCATGCATCTCGTAGGCCGTGATGATGTTGGCGCCGTAGGCCCGTGCGTCTTCGACCTCGCCGGTCCGGGCGCTGCCGATGCCGCGGATGCCGATCTGGATGATATCGCCGAACCAGTCCATCTCCGAAGCACGGCGGATCGGGCTGGAATATCCCTCGTGCTCGCCGTTGACGTCGTCGCGCCAGTCGAGATGGGCATCGACATGAACCAGGGTGATCTTTTCCTTGCGTTCAAGCGCGCGCATCACGGGGATGGGGATACCGTGATCGCCGCCGATCGTGATCAGCGTCGCGCCTGAATCGAGGATCTTGCGCGCGGCGACTTCGGCCCGACGATAATGCTCGGCATGATCGGACATGTCGGCGGTGACGTTGCCGCAATCGACCACGCGGATTGGCCTGTTGTCGAGCAGCGGCCCCCCAAGGTCCCAGTCAAAATGGTTTTTCGTAAGGTCGGCTTCGGGGGAGCACAGTCGAAACGCGTCGGGCGCCCGGCTCTGATCGTTGGCCATTTCATTGGGCGCATAGGGCATGCCAAACGGGATACCCAGAATTGCGATGTCGGCCGCGAGATTGTCGAGATCGAGCGCCAGCGGGTACTCGAGAAAGGTCGATGGCGGCGTGCCGGGTGCTGCGGTCAGATTTTTTGTCATCGATATCTCTCCTCTGGCGGTGGCGCGACGATAGCAAGGTGGCGCCGGACTGGCGAGGTGTGCTTGCCCTGATCGTATCCGGGCGGCAAACTTCAGGCATGGAACAGCAACAATCTATGGGCGGTCGCGCCGCCTGGACGGGTGATGACCTGCGCGCCGATGAAGCAGGCTGGCGCTTGCCTCTGAGTGAAGCGGCCAAGGACGAAATCGACAAGGCGCTGGCTTTCGCCGAGACGCGCGGCTGTGCATGGCACGAAGTCGATGCCGGTTGTTTCCCGCTGTCCGGTTTCGCGGCTGATTTGGCTGCCGCCGCAGATGAACTGGAGTACGGCCGTGGCGTCATCCAGTTCAAGGGTTTGCCGGTCGAGCGCTACAGCAAGGATCAACTCAAGACGATCTTCTATGGTATCGCCAGTCATCTCGGCCAGCCGGTCTATCAGTCGGCGTCAGGCGAGTTGCTTGGCGAAATCCGTGATGAAGGGGCCGAGGTAGGCAAACTGCGCGGCCAGCTGACCAATGCCGACGGAACCGCGTTTCTGTCGTCGCGCGCCCGCGTGCAATCGCCGCAGCCCTTGCGCTGGCATACTGACCGCACCGATGTCGTTGGGCTGCTCGCGGTCGGCATGGCGGCTGAAGGCGGCGCAAGCCGTTCGTGTTCGGCTGTCGCGATTCACGATGCGATGATCGCCCGCCGCCCTGATCTGGCGGAGTTGCTCTATCACACGATCCACCGCAGCCGCCTGGGCGAAGAGGTCGATGGCGCCGGTGAAACTTATCCCTTGCCGGTTTTCACCGTGACCGATGGGCGTTTCGCCAGCCACTATTCGCGCACCTATGTCGAGGCCGGTCAAACGCTGGCGCAAACGCCACAGATGACGTCGCAACAATGGGAAGCGCTCGATCTTTTGGCCTCGCTGGGTGACGAACTGGGTTATGAAATGGATCTTGAGCCCGGCGACATGCAGTTCCTGAACAACCATGTCGTCTATCACGCACGCGGCGACTTCAAGGACGATCCGGCAACGGGCCAGGTGCGCAATCTGTTTCGTATCTGGCTTTCGATGCCCAACAGCCGCCGGCTGGCCGAGGAGTTCTCGGTTCTCTTTGGTGAAACCGGGGCTGGTACGTTGCGTGGTGGTATTCGGCAACCCGGCAGCGGCGTGAATGCTCCGCGTGTTTGAACGAACGTTCCAATCTGGAATGTTGAAGGCCGTGTTCAAATCGTCGTGAAACGGAGTGATACCGTAGCGGTATTGATGTTGGGCCCGCGCGTCGCCTTCTAGTGAACAAGGGCCGGAAATGTCTGACCGGAACGACGCAACGCAACAGGGGTTAACCAACCGCCATGACCACGAACCGCCACCTCTTTTCGACACTTACGCTTGCCGCGGGCCTCTCGCTTGCTGCTCTGGGAAATTCCGCCAGTGCGCAGGACGATGTCACCATCATCGAATTCACCCAGACAGGTTGCCAGTTCATTGGGTCAGAAGGCGGTGTCGATCACGGCTACATGCCCTCGCGGAAAGCAGATTGCGAGAATATCAACGGCCAGACCCAAGATGAGCGCCTGGGCGATGAGAGCACGCTGCATCTCGAGCCCGGCAAGTACATCTTCCGGGTCACCAATACGGATGTGCCTTACATGCTGGGTTTCTATCTGCGTTCCGAGAGCGTTCTGGATCGTCCGTTCCTGCCCAGCGTTTCGGGTGGCGGGCTGCATCAGGGCGTGACCCAGGATTACGTGATCGAGCTCGAGGAGGGTGAATACGTCTATTCCTGTCCGCTCAACATCACACCCGATTACAAGTTGGTGGTGGGCGAAGGCTGACCGATCAAACCACGGTTCGGAATGGAGTTGGCCGGCGTCCTGTGAGGCGCCGGCTTCCTTTTTTCATCGTTTCGCGCCCCGGAGGTCATAAACGTAAGAAAAATCGACCGGGATCGTGGAAATGTGACAGTCAGTGCTATGCGGCACGTCAAGCTTTTGTCATGATTCAAATCTAGGCATTGCCTGACCGGCGGCGAACCAGCAGCTGGTTCAAGGAAGAGCGGGAGCTGAAGTTATGGGTTGGCAGCGATCAGGAGTGTCGCGCCGCGCCGCAATGGCACTTGCGGCGGGTGGTCTGGCTGCGACATCGCTGCCGCCGACCGCATCGGCCCAGGATATGACCTTCTTCCGCATCGGCACAGGCGGCACGGCGGGAACCTATTATCCGGTCGGTGCGCTGATCGCGAATGTGATTTCCAATCCGCCGGGCTCGCGTCCTTGCGACAAGGGCGGAAGTTGCGGTGTCCCCGGCCTGGTTGCCACGGCACAATCTTCGGAAGGCTCCGTTGCCAACATCGAGGCAATCGAATCCGGCAGCGTGGAATCAGGTTTTTGCCAGTCCGATGTCGTGTTCTGGGCCTATAACGGCAGCGGTATCTTCGAAGGATCGCCGCCACAGCGCGATCTGCGCCTGATCGGCAGTCTCTATCCGGAAGTCGTCCAGATCGTCGTGCGCCATGATTCCGGGATCACCTCGATCCCCGAAATGGCAGGCAAACGTATTTCGCTTGATGTCGAGGGTTCCGGAACCCTTGTCGATGCCCGCATCGTGTTGGAATCCTATGGCATGACCGATGCTGATCTTCAGGCCGAGTACATCCCGCACGCCCCAGCGGTTTCTGCGCTGCGCGAGGGCGAGCTCGATGGATTTTTCCTGATCGCGGGTTATCCGACCAATTCCGTGTTCGATCTGGTCCAGGAAGGCATGGCGACCCTTCTTTCCATTCCGGCTGAAGATGCCCTGGGTCTTTTTAGCGACCATCCGTTCTTTTCGTTGTCGGTTGTGCCCGAGGGAACTTATCCGGGCCTGCCCTACATCTCGACACTGGCGATCGGCGCCCAGTGGGTTGTTTCGCCTGATCTGCCTGAAGAGCTTGTTTATGGCATCACTCTGGCGCTTTGGCATGAGAACAGCAGAGCCCTGCTCGATTCCGGTCATCCGGCCGCACGCCAGCTCAAGCTCTCGAATGCCCTGTTGGGCGCCGCGATCCCGCTCCATCCCGGAGCACGCCTCTACTACAAGGAAGTCGGTCTCGATCTCTCCCACGTACCACTTCCTGATGATGAACCAGGGGTCATCTGAGTCTCAGTAGCCTCGATCCAGATCGACGACATTCAACAACGGCTCACCGGTACGCATCCGTCGATAGTTTTCGGCGATCTGGGGCGCGCAGGTTCGGGGGATCGTGAACGCTGCAGCATGGGGAAAGGTCATGATCTTCGGGTGGTACCAGAAGGGATGATCGTCGCCCATCGGTTCCATACGCTGAACATCAAGGGTCGCACCGGCCAGGTGGCCTGAGTCGATCGCAGCGATCAAATCCTCTTCGACGATGTGGTGACCCCGTCCGGCATTGATGACAAAAGCGCCGCGTTTCATCCAGCCGAAAGATCTGGCATTGAGCACATCATGGGTGTCGGGTGTCAGCGGCAGAAGACAAATGACGACATCGCAGGGTGCCAGAAACGTCTCGAGCTGGTCATGGCCGTGGAAGCAGGTCACGCCATCAAGCTGCTTTGCGCTGCGACTCCAGCCGCGCACCTGATAACCCATCGCCGCCATCACCCGTGCGCTATCGCCGCCCATCTCGCCCAGCCCCAGAATGCCGACCGTGACGTCCCAGGGAATGGGGACATCGAGCTCGACGTAGCGCCGCTCATTCCGCAACGCGCGATAACCTTCCCAATTGCGCAGATGGTTCAACATCGCCATCAGGCACCATTCGGTCATCTGTGCGGTCATGGCCGGATCGATCAGGCGCGTCAGGGTCACCCCTTCGGGAACCAGGTGGCGTACCGACATAACGTGATCGACCCCGGCACCAAGCGACGCAACCAGCTTGAGGTTGGGATAGTCCTTGAGTTCTTCCAGCGGGTAATTCCAAACCAGTGCGGCGTCGATCCCGGCAGGGTCGCCGGTCTCGGGGTGAGTGCGGAACTCGAGATCGGGCAGTTCGGCCGTCAGCAGGTCACGCCAGTCGTCGCCGTTGGTCTGCCGGCTCATGTAAAGCAGGGCCATGATCGCCTCTCGGTCATCGGGTTCGGGGCGACTATACTGAGGTCTGACATGGCGTCTACCAGGGGAGGAAACACGTGAGCCAAAGCCAGCACAGCGGGCGTGCGGCAGTGGCACAGTTCGGACTGGGTTGCCTGCATCTCGTGCCGGCACTGGCGAGCGAACATGGCATCAGGGTCTCGGGCTGGCTCGGCAAATTCGGTGAACTGCTGGGTCATATGCAGGGAGTCACGGGGGTCACGACCTGGCATACCCCGCTGCGCGATGGCGATGATCCCGAGTTGCGCGACCTGGTGCCATGGTTTGCCCAAGGCCGTGCGGCCGATTCGGGCAGTCATGACCTGGGCTGTCAGTTCACCCTGACGGTTGATCGCGCGCTGCTCGACAGTCTGGGGCCGTTGTTCCGTGGTCTGGGCCGTTATCCCGGCTCGATCGACGTCAACATCAGCTATATCCGCGATACGCCGGTGATGATCGCTTCGACCAGAGAGGACCATGGCGAGGCGACCGGCACGACGGCGCTCGATATCGTGCGCCACCATCTGGCGCTCCAGGTTGAAGACAGCGAGATGATGCTCGACGTGCTCGAACCGGCGCCGTTTCCGGCTGATTTCCGTGTCTTCGAGCGTCAGCCGGGCTCAGAGGCCGATCAGGTCGTGACGGTCGACATCGAGACCCGCCCCGGTTTCGACCTGGTCGATATCGAAGTCGAGACCTACGGCGCGACAGACGAGATGCTCGATCACGTGCTTTACCAGGTCGCCCAGGAGACGGACGATTATTACGGCCTGGAACTGGCGGTCGCCGATGCGGAACGACGCTGGGCCGCTGTGATCGCTGGTTTCAACGGCTTCATAACACGCCACCGGACCCGGAGGTTCTCCTTTGGCGGCGGCTCAACAGACATCCGCGATCTGATGCTGGGTTTCGTCGAAACCAAGGCCGCGATCCTGGCCGAACGCCATGCCCTGCTGGCCCAGGTCGAGAAGGCGCGCAACAGCGATGTCGGCGTGCTCTCGGGTTACATCGTCGAGCGATTCGAGCGTCTGCCCGACTTTCCGTTCGACGAATACACCCGCATGCTGGAGTTCCTGGAGGGCCGCCGCACCCAACGCAGCGACGCGTTCATCGCGCTGGTTTCGGCTCTGATCGGTGGCTTGGTCGGTTCGCTCTACGTCCTGTTCGGCGGCTACTAGGCTACTAGGCGCGCACTGAATCGTCCTCGATCGTTTCCAGATTCAGTGCCGCCGCCATCAGGGCTTTGGTGTAGCCGACCTGGGGGGCGTCGAAGATGGCTTCGGCGCTACCGGTTTCCACGAAATTGCCGTCCTTCATCACGAGCACGTGGTGGCTCATGGCGCGCACGACGCGCAGGTCGTGGCTGATGAAGAGATAGGCCAGATCGTGATCCATCTGGAGCTTGCGCAGCAGCTCGACGATCTGGGCCTGAACCGACATGTCGAGTGCGCTGGTGGGTTCATCGAGCACGACAAACCGCGGACGCAGGACCATGGCGCGGGCAATCGCGATGCGTTGGCGCTGGCCGCCTGAGAACTCGTGCGGGTAGCGATCTATCATGCCGGGTTCCAGGCCGACCTCTTCCATGGCCTCGCCGACCAGACTGCGGCGTTCGGCCTCGGTGCCGCCCATGCCGTGAACCTTAAGGCCTTCACCGATAATGTCCTTGATCGACATGCGCGGTGAGAGCGAACCATAGGGGTCCTGGAAGACGACCTGGATTTCCTGTCGCAATGGACGCAGTTCCTTGAAATCGAGGCCCTGCAGGTCCTTGCCGTCGAATCGGATGCCGCCCTTGCTGGCGATCAGACGCAGGATCGCCATGCCCAGGGTGGTCTTGCCGGAACCGGATTCGCCGACCACGCCGATCGTTTCGCGCGGGCGCACGGTGACGTCGATCCCGTCGACCGCCTTGATGTAGCTTTCCGTTCTGCGGAACACGCCACGTTTGATCGGGAACCAGACCTTCAGGTCATCGGTTTCCAGCAGCGGCCGGTTGTCGGCGGGTACGGGCTCGGGCACGCCCTTGGGCTCGGAAGCCAGAAGGTGCCTGGTGTATTCGTGCTGGGGGTTGTCGAAGACTTCGGCAACCGGACCTGCCTCGACAATCAGGCCATCAGTCATGACACAGACCCGGTCGGAAAAGCGCCGCACGATGGTGAGGTCGTGGGTGATGAAAAGGATCGCCATGCCGAGCTTGGCCTGCAGCTCCTTGAGAAGCTTCAGGATCTGGGCCTGAACCGTGACATCAAGTGCGGTGGTCGGCTCGTCGGCGATCAGAAGGTCGGGTTCGTTGGCCAGCGCCATGGCAATCATCACGCGCTGGCGCTGCCCGCCCGAGAGGGTGTGGGGGAAGTCCTTCAGGCGGCCCTTGAGGTTGCCCAGACCGACCAGTTCGAGCAGTTCACCGGTGCGCTTGCGTGCCTCGGTCCTGCTCATGTTCTTGTGCAGGATCAGCGGTTCGGAGATCTGCTTTTCGATGTTGTGGAGCGGATTGAGCGAGGTCATCGGCTCCTGGAAGATCATCGAGACACGGTTGCCGCGCACACTGCGCAATTTCTTGTCGCTGGCGCCGACCATTTCCAGGCCGTCGAAGGTGATCGACCCGGTCGGGTGGCTCGCCATGGGCTGGGGCAGAAGCTGCAACACGGAAAGCGCGGTGACCGATTTGCCGGATCCGGACTCGCCGACCAGGGCCAGCGTTTCGCCCTTGTCGATCGTGAAGCCGACGCCCTTCACAGCGTCGACCGCGCGTCCTTCCACGGTGAAACGTACGGCAAGATCCTTGATGTCGAGCAGGGTCATGACGGCATCTTCCTTGGATCAAAGGCATCGCGCACCGCTTCGCCGATAAAGGTGAGAAGCGAGAGCATCAGGGCGACCACGACAAAGCCTGACAGGCCAAGCCAGGGCGCCTGCAGATTGCTGCGGCCCTGGTTCAGCAGTTCACCCAGCGACGGCGATCCCGGCGGCAGGCCGAAGCCCAGGAAATCGAGCGCGGTCAGGGTCGTGACCGAGCCGTTCAGGATGAAGGGCAGGAACGTGAGAGTCGAGACCATCGCGTTGGGCAAGACATGGCGCACCATGATGACCCGGTCTGTCACACCAAGGGCACGTGCGGCGCGGACATAGTCGAAATTGCGGGCACGCAGGAATTCGGCGCGCACCAGACCGACCAGTGATGTCCACGAGAACAGGATCATCAGACCCAGCAGGGTCCAGAAGCTTGGAATGATGACGCTGGCCAGAATGATCAGGATGTAGAGCACCGGCACGCCGCCCCAGACCTCGAGCGCACGCTGGGCCAGGAGATCGATCCAGCCACCGTAGTAGCCCTGCACAGCTCCCGCCGCGATGCCGACGACCGATGACAGGATTGTCAGGGCGAGCCCGAACAGCACCGATATCCGGAAGCCGTAGATCAGGCGGGCGACGACATCGCGGCCCTGATCGTCGGTCCCCAGCCAGTTCTCGGCGCTGGGTGCGCTGGGCGCCGGGGTGGGCAGATCGTAATTGATGGTCTGATAGCTGTAGGGGATCAGCGGCCAGACGATCCAGCCATCCTTTTCGGCGATCAGTTCCTGAACGAAGGGGTCGCGGTAATCGGCCTCGGTCTGGAAGTCGCCATCGAAATCGGTCTCCGGGTAGGCGACCAGGAACGGGACATAGGGTTCGCCGTCGTACCAGACAAAGAGCGGTTTGTTGTTGGCAATCAGCTCGGCCGGAAGCGTGATGGCGAACAGGAATAGAAAGGCCCAGAACGCCCAGTAACCGCGACGGTTGCCGCGGAAGTTGGTGAGCCTGCGGCGGGTGATCGGATCGAGAACGCGAAACAATGCCATCAGCCGACATCCCGGCTTTCGAAATCGATCCGCGGGTCGACCACGACATACATCAGGTCACCCACCAGATTCATGATCAGCCCCAGAAGCGTGAAGATGTAGAGCGTGGCGAACATGACGGGATAATCGCGGTTGATCGCGGCCTCATAGCCCAGCAGCCCCAGGCCATCGAGCGAGAAGATGATTTCGATCAGCAGTGCGCCGGTAAAGAGGATGCCGACAATCGCACCGGGGAAGCCTGCAATGATGATCAACATGCCGTTGCGAAAGACGTGGCGGTAAAGGACCTGGTGTTCGGTCAGACCCTTGGCGCGCGCGGTCGTGATGTATTGGCTCCGGATCTGATCGAGGAACGAATTTTTGGTCAGCATGGTCAGGGTGGCAAAACTACCGATGACCAGAGCGGTCAGGGGCAGGGTCAGGTGCCAGAAGTAGTCGGTGATCTGCTGAAGCGTCGTCATTTCGTCAAAGCCGGGCGAAACGAGCCCCCTGAGCGGGAAAAACTTCCAATAGGAGCCACCGGCAAACAGCACGATCAGCAGGATGGCAAAGAGGAAGCCCGGGATTGCGTAACCCAGGATGATGATGCCGCTGGTCCAGACATCGAACCGGCTGCCGTCCCGGCGCGCCTTGGCGATCCCCAGCGGGATCGAGATGATGTAGACGATGATCGTCGTCCACAGCCCGAGCGATACCGATACCGGCATCTTTTCAATGATCAGGTCGGTGACCTGTTGGCTGCGGAACGCACTCTCTCCGAAATCGAAGCTGAGGTATTTCCCCATCATGAGCACGAAACGTTCGACCGGGGGTTTGTCGAGGCCATACATCTTTTCGAGTTTTTCGATGAAGCCGTCGGGCAGGCCCTGGCCGCCACGGTAAAGGTTGTCGCCGTCTCCGCCGGCGCTCGAACTCGAGCTCGCCGACATGTCGCTGCCGCTTCCCGAGATCCGTGCCGTGGCGCCGACATCGGTACCTTCAATCTGGGCAAGGATTCGCTCGATCGGCCCGCCTGGCACGAACTGGATGATCACGAAGTTGACCACCATGATCGCAAACAGCGTTGGTATGATGAAAAGCAGGCGTCTTACGATGTACGCGAGCATGACCTTGAAACTCCGGTGACCGTTCTGGCTCTACTCGTCCAGCGCCGATTCTTCGGCCTCGAGTTCCTCGGCCAGTTCAGGGTCGACCCACCAGGCGTTGAACACGATACCGTCGGCGGGAACCAGTTCGGGTTGGCCGAACTTGTCCCAATAGGCGACGCGATCGTAACGGATGTGCCAGTTGGGAATGACGTAATGACCCCAGCGCAAGACCCGGTCGAGAGCCCGAGAGGCGGTCACCAGCTCCTCGCGATCATCGGCAAAGATGATCTCTTCGACCAGAGCGTCGACCACGGGATCCTTGATTCCTGGTGAGTTACGGCTGCCTTCGATGTCGGCCATGGCCGAATTCCAGTAGTCGCGCTGCTCGTTGCCCGGCGAACGTGACTGGCCGAAACTCTCGACCGTGACGTCGTAGTCGAAGGTCTCCATGCGCCGCTCGTACTGGGAGGCATCGACGATGCGGATGTCGACCGTCACACCCAGCCGCTCCAGGTTGCGCGCAAAGGGCTGCACGATGCGCTCGAACGCGGGCTGCACGAGGAGGATCTCGAAGGCCATCGCCTCGCCGTTGGGCCCGGCCAGAGCGCCATCCTGGATCGTCCAGCCGGCTTCTTCCAACAGGGCTATGGCGGCACGCAGATTGCCACGAATGTTGCCGGAGCCATCGGTCGCCGGCGGCATATAGACCTCACCAAAAACTTCTTCGGGAAGCTGATCGCGGAAGGGTTCCAGCAAAGCCAGTTCGGCTTCGTCAGGAGTACCGGTGGCGGCAAGGTCGGAGTTCGAGAAGTAACTCGTTGTGCGGTCATACTGACCGTAGAAGAGGTTCTTGTTCGACCAGTCGAAATCGAAGGCATATCCCAGGGCCTCGCGAACTCTCGGGTCTTCAAACAGGGGGCGGCGCAGATTGAAGATGAAAGCCTGCATACCTGTCGGTCGCTCATGCATGATCTCTTCGGTGATGATCAGGCCGTCTTCGAAATTGCGTCCGGTATAGGAGGTGGCCCAAAGCTTGGAATTGTTCTCCATACGGAAATCGTACTCGTGCGCCTTGAACGCCTCGAGCGCGATATCGAAGTCGAGATATTCGTCGTAGCGGATCGTGCCGAAGTTGTAGAAACCGACATTCACGGGCACATCGGCGCCCCAGTAGTCCTCGACCCGGCCATAAGTTACCGAACGGCCCGGCTCGACATCGATCACCTTATAGGGACCGCTACCCAGGGGTGGCTCAAGCGTCGTTTCGTCGAACGCACGATCGGCGTACCAGTGCTTGGGGAGAATCTGCAGTTGGCCGATGACCAGCGGCAGTTCGCGATTTCCGGCGCTTTCGAAATCAAAGCGGACCCAGCCGTCGCCTTCATCGGTCGCGCCAACGACATTGGCATAATAGGCGGCGTAGTAGGGGTGACCTTCGGTTGTCAGGGTCTCGAACGTCCAGACCACATCTTCGGGCGTGACCGGCATGCCGTCATGCCAGCGCGCTTCGTCGCGGATCTTGAATGCGACCCAGGAGCGGTCTTCCGGCATCCTGATTTCTTCGGCCAGCAGGCCATATTCGGTAAAGGCTTCGTCGGAAGAACTCTTCAACAGGGTGTCGTAGACGTCACCCAGCCCGGCCGCAGCCTGGCCCTTGAGCGTGAACGGGTTGAGCGTGTCAAAGCCGCCAAAGGACCACATTTTGACGTCGCCGCCCTTGGGTGCGTCGGGATTAACATAGTCGAAATGGGTAAAATCGGCGGGATACTTGATGTCGCCATACATCGAGATTGCGTGGCTGATCTGGCCTTCATCGTCCTGTGCGGCGGCAGGCAGGATAAAAAACAGGCCGGCGAGAAGAACGGTCAGGGCGCGCATCATGAAATCCTTCGGAATAGTAACGGTCACAAAACGTATCGTAGCGAATGCGGCGGTTTGCGCCAGCAATCGGACAAGAAGATGGCAAGATCGACCGAGATCATGCCAACTTGAAGACGCTGATGCCTTATTCGACGGCTCTCGACCGGTTCTGGCTCAGCATTTCGAGTGCGGGTTCGAGCAACGCGGGATCGCCGACCGCCAGAAACGTGCCGTCGCTGGATGGGGAATGGGGCTGTCCGTTCCAGTCGGTCGCGCGCCCGCCAGCGGCCTCGACCAGTGCGGCGCAGGCTGCCCAGTCGTCCTCGCCGAAACCGGCATCGACGATCAGGTCGATATCGCCGCTGGCCAGACTGCCGACATCGGAAATATCGGCGCCGAACATGCACCAGCGGCAGGCGCGTTGAAGCGGGCGCATGCGCTGCCACGAGGCACGATCGGCCACACCCGGCCCCGACGAACTGGCGATAGCATCTTCGATGTTGTGACAGGCGCGCGGCGTGATCGGCGTGCCGTTGAGCGAGGCGCCTTCACCGACAATTCCGGTCCAGCGGTCGCCACGTGCGCTGTGATCGATGATCCCCATGACATAGTTGCTGCTGTGGCGCAGCCCGATCAGTGTGCCAAAGAGCGGAATACCGGTGACGAAGAATTTCGTGCCGTCGACCGGATCGACAGCCCAGACAAATTCCGCATCGGCCTGGTGATCGGGAAATTCCTCGCCGATGAAACCATCCTGGGGCCGGGCGTCGGCCACCATCTCGCGCAATCTCTGTTCGACCGCCCGGTCGAGTTCGCTGACCGGGCTGCGGTCGGTTTTGATCTCGACTGCGAAGTCGCCGCGGAAATGTTCCATCAACATGGTGCGCGCGGTGGCGGCCATGGCGTTGGCAAGCGAGATCATGGTGGTTGTCATCGGGCTTCACCGACACCGGCGCCGGCTTCGAGCAATTCGATCAACTCGGCGTGCCGGGCGTGATCTCCCCCTGCCACGATCCGACCGGCATAACCGGAATCGACCGAATTCCCGGCGAGATCGGTGAGCAGGCCGCCGGCATTGCGCACGACCGGCTCCAGTGCGGCGATATCGGTGGGGTCCAGGGGGCCGTCGACTGCGAGGTCAAGACGACCACTGGCAATCAGGCCAGAGGCCATGGCTTCAAGGCCAAAGAGCTGCCAGCGCGTGGTGTGGCGTATTGGTGCAAGCAGCGGGTTGTCGTCGATGTCTGCTTTCTCTGGGCCCGTTGCGGCCGAAACGGCATCGCCGAGGTCGGCGCAGGAGCGGGTCGTGACCGGTTTGCCGTTATGGATCGTGCCGTGGCCATCAGCGCCGATCCATCGGTCACCCAGGGCTGCGAAGTCGATCACGCCCATGACATAACGCCCGCGATGGGCAAGCCCGATCAGGGTGCTGAAGCAGGTGCGCCCGTGCAGGAAGGTTTTGGTTCCGTCGAGCGGGTCGATCAGCCACAGCCATTCGGCATCGCCGCGCACGGTGCCGAATTCCTCGCCGTAAATGCCGTGCTCGGGATAGGTCGCTTCGATAGCGCGCCGGATGGCGGTTTCGGCCTCCCTGTCAGCCCGGGTGACCGGGCTTTCGTCGGGTTTGAGGTCCATCGGGATGCCACTGCGCCAGTGGGACATCAGAATCTCACCGGCTTCGTCCGCCAGTGCTGAAGCCAGTGCAAGATATTCGGAAGGTACGGTGATCATGTCGGGGCATCCTTGATGGCCCACCTTCTTGTGACAAGGAGACATTTGCGTTGCATCCCCAATCGGCCAGAATAACGTCATGGAGAAGGGTGCCCGTGTTCTGATTCTGCTTTCTGGGGTCATGCTGGCTGCAATACCTGCACGCGCGCAGACCGATCTTTCGGCCCCGAACGAACCCGTCGGGTACCATTTGGAGATTACCCAGGCCGATCTGCCCGAACCCTTCGCGACCAAAAGCGTTTCGAACGGTGGTGAGATCGTCGCCATTCCTGACCCGCCGGCACTGAATCTGCCGGATGGTTTCACGGTCGAACTTTTTGCCAGAGACTTCGATCATGCCCGTTGGCTGGCAATCGCGCCCAACGGTGACGTGTTCCTGGCCGAAACCCGCCCGGGACGCATCATGGCGCTGCGTGATGGGGATGGTGACGGTGTCGCCGACAGCGAGACGATCTTCTGGGCGGGGCTGCGTGGGCCAACCGGGATGGTGTTCCACGACGGCGCTCTTTATGCCGCCGATCTCCATGGGGTCTGGCGTTTCGAATACGAATCCGGTGATCTCCAAGCGCGTTCCCCCCCGGCCATGGGGACCGTTCCCGATGCACTGGGTAAACCCGGCGGCCACTGGACGCGTACGCTGGTGATGGAGCCTGATGGATCGGCCTTTTATGTTGCGATCGGATCAATCGCCAACGATGGCGTCGAACCGGCACCCCGTGCGACAATCCAGATCTTCGATGACGGCGATGGCGAACCACGCACCTTTGCTGCCGGTCTGCGTAATCCCGTCGGCATGGCCCTGCAGCCCCAAACAGGCGAACTCTACACCGTGGTCAACGAGCGTGACGGTTACGGCGACAACCTCGTGCCCGACTACTTCACACGGATAAGCGATGGGGACTGGCTGGGCTGGCCTTATGGCTATTCGGGCGCCAATCCGGCGCCGGACTATGGCAATCTCGCCCCTGAGCTGGTGGCAACATCGCTGGAACCCGATGTGATGTTCCAGTCCCATTCGGCGCCGCTGGGTCTGGTTTTCTATGACGCTGCCATGTTCCCTGACGACTACCGGGGTGATGCCCTGGTCAGCCTGCACGGCTCGTGGAATCGTTCTGTGCCGGCCGGCTACAAGATCGTGCGCATCCGCTTCGAGGATGGCCGCCCGGCCGGTGGCTACGAGAATTTCGCGACCGGCTTCTGGTTCGAAGGCGCGACCGATGCGAAACTTTACGGCCGTCCGGTTGGCATGGCTGTTGCCGCCGACGGAGCCCTTCTGATTGCCGATGACGGCGCGAATGTCATCTGGCGCATTGCCTATGAGGAACCATGGGTCAGGATGATGCCAGGGGCCCGATCCATCGCAAGATTCCCGAAGGGGACAATCGCGAGCGCCTCGTGTGCAACGATTGCGGCTTCGTCCATTATTCCAATCCCAAGGTCGTGGTCGGCAGTGTCGCTCATTGGGAGGGCGGGGTGCTTTTATGCCGCCGCGCGATCGAACCGCGTACCGGATACTGGACCCTTCCGGCCGGCTTCATGGAAGAGGGCGAGACCACGGAACAGGGCGCCAGGCGCGAAGCGCGTGAAGAGACCGGTGCCGAACTCGAATTCGACCATCTGCTCGGCGTCTACAACATTCCGCGTATCAGTCAGGTCCAGGTGATTTATGCCGCAAGGCTTTTGAGCCCGAAGGTCGAGGCCCTGGAAGAAACCCTGGAGGTCGGGCTGTTCGGCTGGGAAACAATCCCGTGGGATGATCTCGCCTTTCCTTCGGTCCATTGGGCCCTGAACGACTGGAAAGCCGCGCGTGATACCGGTGACTTCGCGGCGCGAACCAACCCTGAGGGCGATTTCGGCAACGCCCTGCCGCCCCAGCGAAGTTGAACCGACTAAAAAGCGAACTGTGGTTTGTGTTTTCCCCTCCCCCCATGAGGGGGAGGATCAGGGAGGGGGATCGCGAAGCGAAACTTCATCACCGGGAATTGCTGCGGCTTTGCCGCACACCCCCCATCCTCTCCTTCCCCCTCAAGGGGGGGAAGGGACAGCCTGTTTTGGGCGCTTCAGCGTGTCAGGGAGTTTCGAACTGACAACCGCATTGAAGGGGAGTGCAACCGTTCAGCCGACCTGGTCGATCGTGTCGACGATATGGGCGACGATGCCGTATTCCTTGGCCTCTTCGGGACCCATCCAGTAGTTGCGGTCGGTGTCCTTGGCGACGCGCTCGACCGGCTGGCCGGTCTCATCGGCAATCACCTTGTTGAGGCGATCGCGCATCTTCAGCATTTCCTTGGCTTCGATGTCGATCTCAGTCGCCTTGCCGCCGATCCCGCCCATGGGCTGATGCAGCAGGAAGCGGGTATTGGGCGTGCAATAACGGTTGTCCTTGTCGGCCGAGAGATAGATGTGGGCGCCCGCGCTGGCGACCCAGCCGGTCCCGATCACCTTCACCGGCGCGGCAACGAAGCGGATCATGTCATGGATCGCATCGCCCGATTCAACGTGACCGCCGGGCGAACTGATGACCAGACGGATCGGTTCGTCGCTTTCCTCTCCCATGGCGATCAGCTGGCCGCAGGTCTCGCGCGCAGCCTTCTCGTTGATCTCGCCAAACAACAGGATGGTGCGCGATTCAAAGAGGATGCGTTGCGCCGCACGGCTCTTTTCATCCTTCTTGGAGTCTTTGGTCTCGTCCTTGTCGTCCTTGTTCTCGTCGCCATCTCCGGCGACGAAACGCCCGTCGAAATCAATCATTTTCATGTCCTGAAAAGGGTCGGGAAACTGAGGCACTTCACATAAGAGCCGCTTGCCCTGAATGCAAGCGCAGTCAGACTGCTAGTGCGGGTCATGCTTTGACGGAACCTGCGGAACCGTCACGCCGATCATGCAGTCACGGGTGATAATCGCGGTTAGGGCTTCCTCGCTCCAACCCTCGGTGCCCGCAGGCCGGGCCGGGAGCACCATGTAGCGCATATCGGCGGTCGAATCGTGGACCCGAACCTCCATGTCACCGCCCAGTTCGGTGCCGAATTCGGCCAGAACCGGGCGGGGCTCGACGACCACACGGCTGCGATAGGCGCGCGCCTTGTACCAGGCAGGCGGCAGGCCCAGGACCCAGCGCGGGTAGCAGGAA